>JAICEJ010000671.1 GCA_025924215.1 Candidatus Binatia bacterium | reverse complement strand
TGGATAGCAACCCAAGCGACGGAAGCGCGACCTGGCTCCTCTTCCACGAAGTGCTCGTGAAGAACTCCCGGCAACCGCCCTGGGCGGCATCGCCTACCCGCCCCCCAGCTTTAGTCGCTGTGACAAGATTGGCGCGAAGCTCTTGATGTTCCAGTTTCAAAGGCATTGGAATTGTGAAGTCATTGTGACTCCCTCCATCAATGCTTTTCTTCTTTATCCATTTCGGCTTTCCGGCTTTTCTCCGAGTGGCCCCGGGCAGGGCTCTTTGTAGCCTCATGAAGCCGCTCGACCTGCTCGAGGAGGAGAACGTACGCATTCACATACTCGCGTCCTGCCTCCACATCGTTCGCTTGGTAGTCTTTCCTTGCCAGAACATTTTCAAAGTTTCTGCGAACACTTTCGTGCATCTCTTCAGTCAAAAGCTTGAGCAGCGGCTCCAGCTTACGGCTTTTCAAAGCCTTGTCCGCCGTAGGAATTGCCGGCCCGAGCTCGCGTCCCGCAGGTTTGAGCCCGGTGTAAGGTTCGCCTTCTGCGGCCCGATGTATGCGAACCAACGTCTCGAAAAAGTACATGTCGGCGAGTTCTTTGGCTTGTCGATTTAAGCTGCGTATAGCAACCGTCTTCCGAAAAGCTTCGCGGATCTCCGGTTCATCAGCTTTTGCCACCCAGATGAGAACCAGGTTCACGTTTTTTGTTTCCAGCGCCTGCTGGGCTGCTTGGACCACGGGACCGTCCAGCCCGTCGCAATGCGCAAAGCCCCTATTCGGTCCAAGAAGACTTATCGTCAGTAGGCCAATAGCAGCAATGACTGTGATCGAAGTCTCTTTAGAGCTCATTTGTATCATCCCTCCCTTCTTTCCCTTCAATCAGGCGTAATTGAAACGACCTGCTGATTTGGAGGGTTCAATCAGCCGCCGTTCTCATTGAGGCAACACAAACGGCTGGCACATAGCCTGTTTTCACTCGATTGATGAGTAATCCCTCATCACTTCGATGAGCAGCCACACACGTTTGCTCTAAGGCACTCAGATTTCTTTGCTCATGGTTCGTGCTCAGATCACTTCTATTTCTTAAGCTCGACACTGAGGGCAAACACCTCGCCAGCGCGGACGATTTCGACGCTGTCGCTCCTGACATCGAGATTTGGATACCAAATCTCGACGCGCAGCTTACCCAAAGGTGCGTCTTTGATCTCGTAGTTGCCCCGGCTGTCCGTGGTCGAAAAAAACGGGTGATCTTTCACGACGATGAAAGCTTCCATGTTCGGATGCGCATTGCACAGAACTCGAGAAACGCCCGGCTTATCAAACTTCTTGCTTCGGCTCTTACCCGGCGGGTAGAGCCCGAGATCGAAATCGTTCGCGCCTCCCTTGGAGTACACATTGTGCCAAGACTTGTCGTTGTTTGGAAAATCAATGGTCTCCCCCACCATAACCGCTACAACCGTTGGAATAAACTTAAGGTTGCGTTGATCGATGATTTTTTTCTGTGGCTTGCTGTGCGCCATCTTGGTTTTTATCTGGTCCTGCGAAAGGCCTTCTATCGAGACCACCGCATCCGGCGCTGGTTTGCCACCAATAGTAATCGTTCCTTTGACAATTCCCACGCCACCCCCGTCAGCTGCTGGGACTGACGCTGGAACACCGAGCAGCGCACCGATAAAAATCCACGACATTAGCTTGTTCATTTTTTTACTCCCGGTGACGCTGTGAAAGTGAAGTCGACCTTTAGCGTCGTGGCCGGCTTTACCTCGATCCGTTTCTCCTGCGTGCCCAGGCTCTCGTGCCACACTTTCAATTGATAGACACCCGCTGGAACGTCACTGAGCTCGTACTCTCCATAGACGTCCGAAACGGCGTGATAGGGATGCTCGGTAACCATGATGTAAGCGGTCATCCACGGATGAACTTCGCAGCGGATCGTGACCAGACCCGCTACAACCAACGGTTTTCGGCTTGTGCGTCCGGGATAAAGCCCAACATTGAATTGAGGCTGGTTGTTCGCAAAAACAGCATGTACCGTGTGGAGAATGGGATCGGAATTCTTCAATAATACAAACTGCCCTACACTCGCGGCTTGAACATGGGGAGTGAAGCGACATTTGATGTTATCCAACTCATAGACGGTTTCCTTCTCAACGGCTGCACCTTTGGTGATGCCTTCTAGAGTCACAACCGCAAAGCGAACTCCTTGTCCCGGGCCAACACTCAGACTTTCATTAGGGACGTCCTTACAGATCTCCTTATATTTTGTAATCTGCAGCGCCGGCAGTTTTGGCAACGTACCGTCAACTTTCACGGCGCCGCGAATGGTCGCTCCGTCTTTGACAACGATTTCCTCGTAGGAATGAAGCGTCCGTGGGAACGTCGCGAATGCCAAAACAGCTAAGCCAAGGACAGTCAGCTTCGTGTGTTTGTTCTTCATGGTAGTTTTCCGTTAATGCACTTTTCGCGAATGACGATATCGCTGACCTGATTATTCTTGAGCAGACTTTTAAATTGGCTGTAGGAAAGAGTTTCCACCGACTTGGCAATCAAGAAATACTGCGCGATAAACATCAAC
>JAICEJ010000670.1 GCA_025924215.1 Candidatus Binatia bacterium | reverse complement strand
CCAAGCAAATTTGGCTAAATCGAACCTCACTCCTTCGACCTTGATCAATTGCGCAACGACCGTAGCATTGTTGAAAGTGCCGATCGTCAGACCGTCAGGCTTGGCGATGCTGAAAAGATAATTCGCCGCAATGACGCTGCTTGCGCCCGGCATGTTCTGAACAATAGCGCCGGGATTTCCCTGGATGTATTTGGGCAGATATTTGGCGATGAGGCGCGCATATCTGTCGTAGCCTCCTCCCGGTTTGTAGCCGACGACGATTGTGATCGTCTTGCCTTCATATAATGAAGCGCCATAGGAAGGCGGGTTTGCAAAAAACAAAACCAGAGAAATAAAGATGATCATTAACAGCTTCATAAGAACTCCTTCGCTAAATACCCCCTCAGTCCTGTTTAGAGAGATCGTCCTGCTGAGTAGTTTATGAACGTCCATTGCCGGACTGCGCTGTTGTGCAAAACCGTATTGAATTGGCTTTATTCCGCTGCGCCTTCCAATTCCGCCGCGATCTTTAGATATTTTTCATGCACTCCCGCACCCATTTCCTCGGCCTCGTGCTGAGCGAAAGCCGCCGAGAGCTTTTTCTGCTCCTCTGCGGAAATCACCTCATCGGCCATCCGAAAAAGAACGTCATCTTCTTTCTGGATATGCTCGCGCAGCAGACGACAGTAAGACTGCGCGCTACTCACAAGACTCTCTTTGGCGGCTTGGTTGCCCGTTTCCACCAAGGAGAGCGCTGCGAACATGGCTCCAACGTAAGACCTTGCTTCCTCGTGTTCCATCAGCATCATGCCGATGGGACCGCCTTCGGTGGGAATATCGTGCGCCTCCATGGCCGGAAACAAAACTTTTTCCTCCTTGAAGTGGTGGCACTTGTCGGCAAAGTTTCGGATAAAATCAAGCGCTTTCTTCCAAGGCTCCAATGCGGCCACCGGGCCTTCCGCGAGCTTCTCGACGGCGCCGAGCACGCGCTCGATGATCCGATGCTCATCGCTGAGAATCTGCGTCGGTTTCTCTCCCTGCTGGCCGAAAGCCCATCCATGCGAGATCGTCGATTCCATTTTTTTCTCCTTTTGACAGCTTCTTAATGCAAGTTTTTTCGCTGTCCGCGATCTTCAGCTTGAGATCTTGCCGGGGAGCGCCGAGCTTGCCATGCCGCCGGCTGATAAACGCAGTACGGATCACTGTGCATCAAATCACCGGTGATGGCATAGGCCCGCGAACGGCTGCCACCACAGATATTCTTGAATTCACATACTCCGCACTTCCCTTTGATCAGGGAGTAGTCACGCACGCGCAGGAATACCGGCGAATTGCGGTATATCTCCGCCAGTGATTGCGCTCGGATATTGCCGGCGACGAGGTTTAGAAAACCGCTGGGCTGAACATCCCCTAGGTGCGAAATGAATAGAATTCCTTTGCCGTCATTTACGCCAAGCGGAGCGCGAACGATGCGCGTCGCTTGCGGCGATGTCGCAACATCCGCGGGCGTCGAGTGCTTCTTTTCCACATCAGCGAGCAAATCCTCCACGGCGATGCCCAATTCGGCAGCTCGTCTTTGCAGTAGAACCCGCCGGTAGTGATAACCTTCCCGCGGGGTGACATCGAAAGACGCGGAGTTCGCCAAATCAAAGAGCCAATGAAAAAAAGACTCGAACTGACCTGCGCTGAGATTCAGGCGACGAATCTCCGGTCGAGCTGCCCTCCCAATGGCGATCAACATAAAAAGAGCCCAGAGTTTTATACCGCGTCCACCGATCATTTCCGCAATGGCCGGTAGATCGTCCAGCACATGACGTGTGACAGTGGTGTGAATCTGAGTTTCCAGGCCAAACTCTTGACACCAGTCAAGGATTTGCAGCGCGCGATGAAACGAACCCGGGACGCCGCGAAAGCTGTCGTGGGTCAGCGCATCCTTTCCATCCAGACTAAGGGCAAGGCGGACAAGGCCATTATCGGCAAATCGCCTCACGGTCTCCCGGTCGATAAGCGGCGTTGCCGACGGCGTCATCGCTACCCGCAGCCCTTGCTCGCGGGCAGCCGCGATGATGTCGAAAATATCCGAGCGTTTGGCTGGATCCCCCCCGGTCAGGATAAATAGCGGATACGGCGCGCCGAATGCTTTGATGCCTTGTATAAGAGTCTGCGCTTCGTCGAACGTAAGCTCTCCGGCGCTTCTTTGAGAATTCGCTCCGGCACGGCAATGCACGCAGGCAAGATCGCAGGCGCGAGTGGTCTCCCAAACCACGGTGAAAGGACGCTGATTAAAGTCCATTGCGGGAGGAGGGAGCACGATATATGCCACGTCAGGCATGCGCGAAGATACATGGCAAGCGGCGCTCCAAGGCGCCTTCGTCTGGCAGCCGGTTGCTATGACCGGGAATAAAGCTCGACCGATTTCTTGTTTCCGAGAAAGCAACCGATAACGGATTAGCTTTTTCGAATCGAACGGACGCGCGCGCCCAAAATCGCCGCGCGCACATTGTTGAGCAGTAAAAGTAAGATCGCCCCGGCATTGAGCAAACCAGCCCATTGTTGCAGAGAAGGCGAGGATGAAAGATCACCGGCGACTCGTAAAAT
>JAICEJ010000669.1 GCA_025924215.1 Candidatus Binatia bacterium | reverse complement strand
GAAGACTTCTATAAAGGCAAAACCGTCAGAATCGTTGTCGGCTTTTCCGCAGGCGGAGGATTTGATACTTACGCCCGCGCTATAGCCCGGCATATGGGCAAACATATCCCCGGGGAACCGGCGATCATCGTCGAAAACATGACCGGCGCCGGCAGCCTAATCGCGGCGAATCACGTCTATAAGGCTGCCAAACCGGACGGCCTCACCATCGGTCACTTCATCGGCGGACTGTTCTTAGGCCAGGTGCTGGGGCAGAAGGGTATAGAATTCGATGCACGCAAATTCGAATTCATCGGCGCGCCGATTACCGACCACGTGGTGTGCGCGTTGACCAAAGCCAGCGGTATCACCAGTGTGGATCAGTGGATGGCATCCAAAACACCGGTAAAAATGGGTGGCATCGCTCCCGGCACCTCGACACCGGACAATGCGACACGGATCTTGAAGGCAGCGCTCGGACTACCGATTCAGATCGTCTCGGGCTATAAAGGCACCGCCGACGTGAGATTGGCCGCCGAAAGCGGCGAAATCGCCGGTGGCTGCTGGGGCTGGGATTCTGTCAGCGTGACCTGGCAAAAAGCACTCGCCAGCGGCGATGCCGTGGTTGTCCTCCAGGCCAACCGCCGAAACCATCCAGATCTTCCTAAAGTGCCCCAAGCGATCAAGTTGGCGAAAACAGAAGAGGGCCGCAAAATGATTGAAGTGGCAATCCACGGCGATAGCGATATCGTTCGCACCTATACGCTGCCGCCGGGGACTCCGAAAGATCGAGTTCAATTGCTGCGTAAAGCGTTCGATGCGACACTAACCGATGCGGAATTCCTGGCGGATGCAAAGAAGTCGAAATTGAATGTCGATCCTGTGGCCGTTGACGAGGTGGAGAAAGTTATCGGAGGCCTATTCAAGCTCGATCAGTCGATGGTCGGCAAACTGAAAGATATTCTTTACAACTGAAAACTCGGGATTGACCGTCATCAATTAACGACGACAGTAATTCGCTGTATCGCGTCGAGGTGGAGCCCTAATGGTGGAAATGTTCAGCGCGCTGAGTTCCGGACTCCTTCAAGTTTTCAACTGGTCTACCTTCAGTTTGATGATGATCGGCATCGGCGTAGGCTTCGTCGTCGGTATTCTTCCCGGCTTGGGCGGGCCCACAGCTATGGCTTTGATGTTGCCGTTCGTATTCAAAATGAACGCGGTAGAAGCGTTTGCCTTTCTTCTCGGCATGACGGCGGTTACGGCCACAACCGGAGATATCACGTCTGTGCTGTTTGGCGTCCCTGGCGAACCGACGACGGCTTCGACCATTGTCGACGGTCACACGATGGCGCGTAACGGTGAGGCCGGCCGGGCGCTGGGCGCAGTGCTGATGAGTTCGTTGGTCGGCGCTATTTTCGCCGCCATTGCTTTAGCCATCGCCATTCCGGTCATTCGTCCTCTGGTTCTCTCGTTCGGTTCTCCTGAGTTTTTCATGCTGGCGATCCTCGGCATCTCGTTCGTCGCTTCTCTTAGCGGTGAAGATCAGCTCAAAGGGATCATCGCCGGCGGCATCGGTCTGCTGCTCGCCACCATTGGCCTGGATCCGATCTCCGGCATCCAACGTTATACGTTCGGGCAGTTGTTTCTTTGGGACGGCATTGGTCTCGTGCCGATTACAATCGGATTCTACGCCATCCCTGAAACCATTGAGCTGGCGGTATTGGGCACCAGCATCGCTAAGCAGGAAGTGGGCAAACTCGGCGGCGTCTTGGAAGGGGTGAAAGATACTTTCCGTCACTTTTGGCTGGTAATCCGCTGCAGCGCTCTGGGCTGCTTTATCGCGATCATACCAGGCATGGGAGCCGCAACCACACAGTGGCTTGCCTACGCTCACGCGGTGCAGAGCTCGCCCAACAAAGAACGCTTCGGCAAGGGCGATGTTCGTGGTGTGTTGGGTCCGGGCGCGGCAAATAATTCGACCTTGGGCGGCAGCTTGATCACGACAATCGCGTTCGGTGTTCCGGCAAGCGTCGTCATGGCGATTTTGCTCGGGGCTTTTATCATCCAGGGAATTGTCCCCGGTCCAGACATGCTGATCCCCCCACCCAAAGGTAAACTGGACCTTACGTTTTCATTCGTATGGGTGATCATACTTTCGAACATCATCACGGTTGCGGTCTGTTTTCTATTTTTAAAACCGCTCGCCAAGGTCACTCAAGTACGAGGGGGCATTATCATTCCGCTGATTCTGGTGCTGATTTATTTGGGCGCTTACGCCGAAAAGAACGCATTTCCAGATATGGTAGTGGTGCTTCTTTTCGGGGGACTGGGTTGGATCATGGAGAAGATGGAGTGGCCGCGCCCGCCGGTGCTGCTCGGCCTCGTCCTTGGTCCTTTAGCAGAGAATCGCCTCTTTCTCTCCACCGACAACTACGGCTTGAACTGGACGAGCCGGCCGGGCGTTATAATCATCTTTGCCATCACCTTATTTGGGGTACTGTATCCGGTTTTTAAGAGTAGGAGAGCACGGCGGCTTGCAAATGCCACTGGTTCCGCTCCGGCGGACACAGCGCGCCGCGGCGGCATCCATGTCGGCCCGGCT
>JAICEJ010000668.1 GCA_025924215.1 Candidatus Binatia bacterium | reverse complement strand
ACCGATTGCCGGGCGCGTTCGTCCAGCATCTTCATCTGTGCTTCGCTTAGTGGAAAGCCGAACTGTTCGTTGCGCATCCGCAGACGTTGGCGCGAGACTTCGCAAATAATTCGCGCGGCGCGCCGGAATGAGGCTTGATCTTTGACCAAGGTAGCCAATGAGCGGCCACCGCTGTCTTTGTGTTCCAGCTCATCCTGGAGAATTTCACGAAATACCGCGGCGATTTTTTCTTCTATGCCGCGCTTCTTCAGCCTGCCGCAGACTTGATACAAGGCGCCGCCACCGCCTTCGGTCAGGGTGATGGCGGCGCGTTCCAGTTCTTCGTCTTTGCGGCGCATCTCCTTTGAGGTCACCTTCGCTGAGCCGTGTAAAAGTCCGGCGTAGGTCTTCGAATAGCCGCCCCGCACCCGGGCCAATTTGCGGTCCTGCGGCAGCCATGTGAGATCGCGCGGCTTGATTTTCTTGCCGCTGATTTCCTCGAGCAGGTCCATGACCAAACGAGCATGCTTGGTCTCGTCGGCGAGTTTTTCCGTCAGTTCGGTATAGTCGTGACGAGCGACGCCGTTATCGATATTCGAATAGAGTTGGGTCAAGGCGTCCAAAATCGGCTTGATCGCCGAGTACTCTTTGAACCCTTGCGCTTTGAGCCAGCGCAGATGGTCTTGTCTCCGTCTCGGCACGGCGAAAAACGCGCCGACGACCTCGGCCTCAGCCGCGCCATAAGCCGACGCCAGCTTAGTCAGCTGTAGCGCCAATCGATTTGACATTAGATTGCTTTTAGCTCTCACGGGGGCGGCACCGGCATGGTATGACCGCACTTTGCGCACGTCCTGAGCCTTTCGTCATCGTAAAATCTTTGATGCACTTGAGAGACCGGATCCTGGCGGTAATCGCCGACTTCAACGACGACGTGGTAAATCTTCTCGCCGCAATTGTCGCAATACCAGGTAAAGTGATCTTGTTCGCCGCTTTTGCGCTTTCTTTCAAAGACGATAAACCAGGAGTTTTCCTCAACCCGCGGCGAGTGCGGCACGCCGCCCGGACAAAGCAGCATCTGGCCGGCTTTGATGACCGCGGTTTGCTGCTTGCCTTCGCTGTCGATATAGACAAGGTTTTGCACGCCGCTCAGCTGCAAAGTGACCTCATCGCTAGGGTCTATATGAAAATCCTTGCGCTCCTTGCGACCGCTGCTGAGAAACGCCAGCGACTCGGAATCCTGCCACAAGACGCGCCGTCCTTTACCTTCAGCCTTGACCTCGTCAACCACAGCGGCGAGGTCGATGGGAATGAGCTCTTTCATGAGCCGACTATAGCGCTATCGAAAGCGCAGGTTCAACAGGATTGGCAGTGCTGAACGAGGTTCGAGAGGTTTCCTAAGGATCGAGGCTGTCGCTTAACAGTTGAACGCCCGCTTAGCGCGTCGATTAACAGCCGATCTTACTTGGTGAGATCGGCTCCGCAGAGTTTGGCCTGGGCGGCCTATTTACGAGACCGGCGCATGGGTTTTATGAAGTAGATACTCCGAGCTGGTACTAAAATGACCCGACGCCGCTCAATCCGGCGCGCGCTTGAGGAACAGGGGCGTGCTGGTAGGCGCCAAAATGACTTTTGGCTGGGACTCGGAATCGCGTTTTCGCGAGAAGAAAGTTTCTAACACATTTTCGATGGAAAGAACTCCGGCCGTATTCTGGTTGCCGTTGACGACGACGCCTACCGGATGTCCGAGGGCGTCAACCACCACGCCGCCGCTCATGTGATTGGCAACGGCGATGCCCCACTTGGTGTCGGGTTCAATTCCCTCGGTCTTTAGGTAGGCGGGTTCGTAGAGTTTGTAGTCCGCGGCAAAGTAGCCGCGATGTCTTTCGTCGGTGAGATTCAAGAATCCATGAGCAATTTCAAACTCCCCATCGCGGGGGTAGCCGACGATAAAGACTTTCCTCGGCGGCCGCAACGGCTTCAATTCGAAATCCGCCCGCGGTTTACTCAGGCTGATTTTGCCCTGGTCGTAATCCCGCAGCTCCCAATGAGAAAAACGGGTCTGCGCATCGGCTTTGAGTCTGCCAATAACAAAGTCTCTGTTTTTAATGATTTCATCCGGCGTATGCTGCTTCTTGCCGCTGGTCGAATCCTCTTCCGTTAGATGCGACAAGATCTGTATCTCGTACTCCTGATCGCCGTTTTGAGCTTTGTAGCGCGCGCGCGGATTGGCAATCGAGCAATCGACGGTTTCGGCGAAGCGGCTCTTGCCCTTCTGATTAAGCAAGCAATAGGACATCACGTGATACGCTGTAACGAACAGTCCATCGGCCGAGATCAGGAAACCGGAACCGAGATTGGCTCGTTTCAGTTCACCGTTCATTTGGTATTCAACGACGATCTTTAAGCTTCGGGATCTGACATCGTGCCAGCTAAATGAGGCTCCGATACCTTTAAGCTGTTCGGCAGCGGTCAGATAACTAGCTCTTGCAGGGGATACCAGTACGAGCCAGAAGAGTATTGAAAGGATGATGAGTTGCACTGTGACTGCCGCGCAGTATAGCGCAGGTACCGGCTTTAGGCAAAAAAAACCTACGCCCTAATCGATAATTTTT
>JAICEJ010000667.1 GCA_025924215.1 Candidatus Binatia bacterium | reverse complement strand
CCGGATCGCTCACATGGATGAGCTGAATATCGATCTCCAGGTGATCTATCCCACGATTTTTATCTTCCCGACCGCTCGGCGGCCCGAAGTCGATCTCGCGCTTTGCCGTAGCTATAACCACTGGATGGCCGATATTGTTGGAAAAGCTACCGAGCGCTTTCGCTGGGTTGTGGTCCCGCCACTACTCAACATGGATCGCATCGCCGAGGAGTTGAAATTTGGCAAGGAGCGCGGCGCGTGCGGGGTTTATCTAAGAGGCTTAGAAGCAGACCGCCGCTTGAGTGATTCCTATTTTTTTCCGCTATATGACGAGGCGAGCAAACTTGACCTGCCGATTTGCGTTCATTCGGCCAACGGCAGTATCGACTCGTACGACTTTTTTCTCGACGAACCGGGCTTCTGCAAATTCAAGCTCGCTGTGGTCGGCGCATTTCACTCCCTTTTGGTCGATGGCATCCCGGACAAGTTTCCGAAATTGCGGATTGCCATTGTCGAAGTCAGCGCGCAATGGATCCCTTATGCGATCCATGATTTGGCGCGGCGATACCAGCGTCGCGGCAAACAGCTTGGCTCTCAAGTCCTGGAGGATCACCGGGTTTATGTCACCTGCCAAACCGACGACGATCTCGAGTACATCCTCGCTTATGCCGGCGAAAATAATCTCGTCATCGGCACCGATTATGGCCATGCCGATAACGCCAGCGAGATCGAAGCTTTGCGCAAGTTGCGGAATCAGGGAAAGATCGGTGCCCAGGTGATTGATAAAATCCTCGGCGACAATCCACGTGCCCTCTACGCTCTTTAACTTGGGCCGTAACGCTCGAAGTTTGAGGCTGCGCTCAATCGATGTTGATACTCAAAGTATCGAGGGACCGCGGCTCGTGTTCGCATCGAGTGCAACTAGCGATGCAAGGAATCGAGTGATACGGCATCGAAGCTTCCGAATCCAGTATTCTCATGAGTGATATCTTCGATCTCCTGATCACCGGCGGCACCGTCATAGATCCTGGCTCCGGCACCAATCAGAAGTTGGACATCGGTATCACCGCCGATCGGATTGCAGCCATCCGGTCAAACATCCCTCCTGTGAGCGCCAGGAAAGCGCTGAACGTCGAGGGGTGCATCATCACGCCGGGCCTGATCGATTTTCACGTGCACAGTTATTGGGGAGTAAATCCTTATGGCTTTAATGCCGACAGGATTTGCCTCGCCAGCGGCGTAACAACGACGATGGATGCCGGTTCTTCGGGACCGACTAATTTCCTGGGGTTTCGCAAACTTGTCTATGAACAATCCCGTACTCGCATGCTCGCATTTGTCGCAATGGCGCAGCATGGCGTGCTGAACGATCCGGGCGAGTTAGAGAACTTACGTTTTGCCGATCCCGAAGGAGCGGCACAGGCGGTTGC
Source organism: Candidatus Binatia bacterium (assembly GCA_025924215.1). GTDB lineage: Bacteria > Desulfobacterota > Binatia > UBA9968 > UBA9968 > WHTF01. Next base: position 1,204 of record JAICEJ010000667.1, on the reverse strand, counting down.
TGAAAATCGCGATGTCGCCATCGGCATCAAGTTGCGCATGCACAAGAAATCCGTCGGCGAAAACAGTCGCGCGGCTTTACGGTTGGCAGTCAAGACGGGCGAAGCCTGCCGCGCGCCGCTCATGGTCCACGTCGGAGACACAGCTATTTCCATGGAAGAGATTGTCGAGTCGCTGCGCGCCGGCGATGTTGTCACGCATTGTTACACGCCGCAGCAGCCTTCTATCCTCGATAAAAACGGCCGCCTTCTCGACGCGGTTCGAAAAGCCCGGGAACGAGGCGTGATCTTCGATGTCGGTCATGCCGGCGGGCACTTCGACTTTAATCTCGTGCGCCGCGCTATGAGCGACGGTCTGCTGCCCGACATCATCAGCTCCGATCTGCATGGCCGGTTGAAACAACCGGGGTTTGGAGTCGTCGGCGATTTGCCAACTGTAATGACGAAGTTTTTAGCCCTGGGCTTGAGTCTTGAACGAATCATCGCTGCGTGCACGAGCAGTCCAGCAGGAGCGGTCGGGTTTCAAGATCGCCTGGGCAGACTCGAGATTGGCCGCGAAGCAGACATCGCGGTGCTGCAGATTCTAGATGATCCCGTCACGCTGCGCGATTCCTTGGGCGCTGAGAAATTGCACCGGCAGCGTATCGCGGCGAAGTGGACGATTCGGGCCGGCGAGGTGTTTGAGGGGAGTTGTTAGATAGTAGGGCACGGTGTGCCGGGCCTTCTCGGTATCCAAAATTCGTTTGATTAGTCATGTCATTCTGAGGAGCATTGCGACGAAGAATCTGCGTTTGTTGGCTTGCCGATGATTTTAGTGATGCCATTGAACAAAAAAGCAGATCCTTCGCCGGGGCTCAGGATGACAGCGAAGAAATTGATCAGATGAGCCGAGTCTAGTGATATTTATATAACGCACATCTAGAACAAAAAACGATAGCGGAGGGATCATGGCTTCATCTTGGGAGAACATAAACGTCGATAACTCGAAGATGCGAGTTTACCTCAGCCGGCCAGAGAATTCGCGGCCGGCGCCTGCAGTTGTCGTCGTTCAGGGGCAGACGGGCGTCGATGATTTTGTAAAATTCTCAGATTGGGTCGCGACCCACGGCATTGTTGCGGCGGCACCGGACTTGTATCATCGCGATCCGCCGGACTGCAAAGACGATGCGCCGACCCGGCGGATGAGGCTACGCGATGCAACGGTGAT
>JAICEJ010000666.1 GCA_025924215.1 Candidatus Binatia bacterium | reverse complement strand
TTGAAAGGGCAGTCTCTTTTGGCTAACGTCCGAAGCATGTCACGGTCTTTCAGCATCGAAGTGGCCAAAGATTATTTCAACTTCGCATCCGCGCATTTCTTGATTTTTGCGGATGGCAAAAGGGAGCCTCTGCACGGGCACAACTATCAGGTGTCTGTAGCCGTGGAAGGGGAGCTCGACAGCGCCGGCGTAGTTCTCGACTTCATCACGTTTAAACCGTTGGTGAAGCGAATCTGCGATAGTTTGGATCATCGCACACTTATTCAGACGGAGAGTCCCGCCATAAAAGTGCGCTCGCGCGCTCAAGAAGTCGAAGTGCGCTACAGGAAGCAGAAGATTATCCTGCCGAAGCAAGACGTTATCCTACTGCCGCTCGCGAATACCAGCACGGAGCTGCTGGCGGAGCATATCGCCGAGCAAATCCGTCGCCAGGTGCGGCGCAAGTTTCCGCGCAGCAGAATCCGCTTTATGGAAGTCGGCGTCGAAGAGGCGCGCGGGCAGCGGGGATTTTATCGCGGCGAGTTTTAGGACGCGTCATTGGTCCGCGTTGGCGAGAGTCCAGCGCGCGACCTCATCGTGGCGCGCGAACCACACATCGGAAAACCCTTTCATATAGCGCAATAGTTCATGCAACATTGCCGACATCAGCGGCCGCCCGCCGAAATGGGTGTGCACGGTGAGATTGATCAACGACGGCGCTTCGTGTTTGTAGAGGTAATCAAACGTGTCTTTATACACATTGTAAAAATCCCGCGGGCTGGAGCGGAGTGTGCGGTTATCGGTAAAATCGCTGTGCGCGATGGCGACGAGTTTACCATGAGGCGTCTCGAACGGATAAGGCAGATCGGTATCGTTGTAGTCGCCGTGCCAGAGAAAACCCTCTTGGGCGAGTAGACTCGCAGTGTTCACCGTCGGCGCCGCCACGGGACTAAACCAGCCGACAGGGGGCGTACCGACGGCGCTTTCGATGATACGCTTACATCTTTGAATGACTTCCTTCTCTTCCGCCGGGAATAGATACGGAAGCACTAAGTCTTGCGTGTAAGAGTGGCCGGCGATCTCGTGGCCGCGTTTGTGCAATTCCGTAACGGCCTGCGGAAACACTTCCGCCGCTTTGGCATTGAGGCAAACCGTTGCCTTGATGCTCGTGTCATCGAGGATGCGCATGAAACGCCAGATGCCGGTTTTCCCGCCGTACTGCGACCATGAAATTCCCAACAGATCAGCTGTGCCGGGCTTGAGCGATGTCGTCATCGGCGAGTAAGGCGGCGCCTTCCCGTCCGACCATACCTCGAACATCACCGTAACCATGACCGTAAGCTTTTTATGTTCGGGCCAGTGGGAAATGACTTTCGCCATCAAACGACTCCGAGGATAAGGAAAAGATTGCGTTTAAGCGGCAAAGCCGCGCTGCCAAAGCTCGGCGACTTTATCCGTATCGGCGGCCGGAATATCGACGTCGGCTCCACTGGCATTCTCGCGCATCTGCTCGGCGTTGCGCGCGCCCGGAATCACGACGCTCACCGCCGGGTGGGCAATACAAAATGCGATTGCGGCTTGGCATAGGTTTTTCACCGGGCCGTGCACCAGGAATTTAAGTTGCTCCGCTTTGGCCAGCTCCTTGGCGAACGCTTCGCCCTTGAAGCTCCGCGCACGAACATCTTCGCCTTGAAATCTCGTTTCGTCAGCCACGGTGAGTTTGCCCGTCAGTATGCCGCGCTTGAGCGGCACACGCGCGATGATGCCGACATTCGCCTTCTCCGCGAGCGGAAAGATGGTCTCTCTGGGCTCTTGCGCGAGCAGATTATATTCGACCTGGACCGTTTCGGCGCGGCCGTCTTTTATGGCGGCGACGCCTTCTTCCATCGTATTGATCGAAACGCCGTAGTGGCGAATTTTCCCCGCTTGCTTGGCTCGTTCGAGAACCTGCCAAACTTCACCGTGTTCGATCACGTCGACGGTCGGATTGTGCAATTGATAAAGATCGATGTAATCGGTTTGCAACCGCTTTAGACTCTCGTCCATGACCTGGCTGATGTAATCGGCATCGAAGATGCGCTTGCCGCGATTCGGGCCGACCATCACGTTGCCGCCCTTGGTGGCAAGGATGACTTTGTCGCGCCTCCCTTTGAGCGCGTTGCCCAGCAGTGTTTCGGAATAGCCCGCGCCGTAGGCGTCCGACGTGTCGATAAAGTTGACTCCCAGCTCGAACGCCGTATCGATGGCGCTCAGCGACTCGGAATCCTTCATCGCGCCGAAGTGGCCCGCGTGAACCATGGTGCCAAGGCCGACCGCGCTTATGCGCAATCCGGTTTTGCCAAGTTCTTTGTACTTCATGGGTTGAGGATATGACAGCTCGGCGGCTGCTCGCAAGTGCTCCGGCAGATCTTCTCGTGCTGCGAGATTGCCGCCGCACAAACCAACGACGTTGACAACCTAGCGCTAATTCCATACATTTCTCCGAGAGCTTTAAGTCCTCCTGAGCGGGCGTAATTCAGTGGTAGAATGCCAGCTTCCCAAGCTGGACGTCGCCGGTTCGACCCCGGTCGCCCGCTCCAACTTTCTTACAACGTCGCCCCAAGGAGTCGCATTGTTACAGAGAGGTTCGGCTCCGCTTCCACT
>JAICEJ010000665.1 GCA_025924215.1 Candidatus Binatia bacterium | reverse complement strand
ACGCCCGGTGGTGAGATGTTACGGCGCTACTGGCATCCGGTCGGTTTTACTAACGAATTGAAAAATCGTCCGGTGAAAAGGCGGCTGCTTGGGGAAGACCTGGTGCTATTCCGCGATGACAAACGGCGCGCCGGTCTGCTTGGATTGTACTGCACGCATCGTGGGACGTCGCTGGAGTTCGGCCATGTGGAAGACGGCGGCCTGCGCTGTTGTTATCACGGTTGGCTTTATGACGTTTCCGGGAAAATCTTAGAAACACCCGGCGAGCCCGCGGACAGCACGTTTTACCAGCGGGTTCGTCACCCGGCCTACAAAGTGCAGGAGCTTGCGGGGATCGTTTTCGCATATCTCGGACCCGATCCGGCGCCGCTGTTGCCGCGCTACGATGTTCTTGTGCGCGACGATGGTGTGCGCTCGCTGGCCGCTAGAATCGTCCATTGCAATTTCTTGCAGATGGTCGAGAACAGCGTGGACCAGCATCACTTCAAATGGCTGCACCGCACGCCTAAAACCCGCTTCTGGAAAGATGAAAAATTGACTTCGGATCCCACCGAGTTCGGCATCCGCGATACCTTCACCCGCCGCGTCGGCGATGAATATTTCCGCACGATAAGTTTGTTCTTGATGCCGAATATGAACAAGGTCGGCTACCATCTGCCGGAGGATCATCCGGCCGCTTTTGCCGCGACCCATGAAGGTTATGAAGCGCTGCGCTGGCGCGTGCCCATCGACGACACAAATACCATGCATTTTACGCTTTACTTCTCGCCAATCATTGACGGCAAAGCAGCGAAGATACCGCCGGATCAGTCGGACAAAGGGCTTCTCGACAGCGTCCATGGCAAGTACCGCTGGGACGAAGAGACCGGCTGGATCGCGCGCGGCGACCAGGACCGCTGCGCCCAGGAGAGCCAAGGCGCGATCTTTGATCGTACACAGGAGCATCTCGGTGTGTCGGATGAAGGCGTCATCTTGTTGCGCAAAATGTTCAAGCAGTCGATCGAGGCGGTGCAACGCGGCGAAGACCCGGTTGGAATTATTCGCGATCCGGCTAAAAACGAAATCCTCCGTTGGAGTCCAGCAGAGGTCAAACTCGACCCGAGCGAGGTCATCCATGGATAAACACAAAATCAAATCCGAACCTCGAATTTCGAAATCCGAAAGAAACCTAAAGCGGCTAAATTATAAAATTCGAAACGGCCTCGTTTGGAATTTTCCGAGTTTTGATCATTCGAGCTTGTTTCGAACTTCGGATTTCGGATTTCGAATTTGTAGTCGGCGCTATCTGGGATGTCTTTGGTTCTCAATCCTTTTCCTCTTCACCGCTGCGCCCTGCTTTACTGCTGAGTCCTTAGACTCATTGATCGCCGGGGCCAAGAAAGAAGATGAAATAACCTTCGTTGCCGGCGCCCAGACTTTTGGCGGAAGAAAAGGTCTGGGCGATCTCGAGGCCGCATTCAATAAGCGATTCGGCTTAAAGACACGCATCAACTTTGCGGCCGGCCCCGACATGAACGCGCGGGCGGCGCGCCACATCACGGAAATCAAGTCGGGACGTCAAGCGTCGTCGGATATTTTTCTTGGCTCGCAGTCGCATCAGGCACTGATGCACGTGGAAAACGCCCTCGAGAAAGTGAATTATGCGGGGCTCTTTCCTTGGGTGACCAAAGAAATGGAAATCTATCCCAACGAAGCGGTGCTCGTTTACACCTCGCCTAATGGCATCGTTTACAACGCGAACTTGATTGCCAAAGACAAGGCGCCGAAGAACTATCTGGACCTCGTGGATCCGCGGTTGAGTCCCTCATGGGCGGGGAAGCTGGCGATTCCCCCGTACGTTGCATGGTTGGCCGAACTATCGCTCAACTGGGGCCAGGAAAAAGTTAAGGACTTCACACGCAAACTCGTGGCGATCAGCGGCGGCCGGCTGCGCTACAGCGAAGAGGAGCGGATCGTCAGCGGCGAGTTTCCCGTCATGGCGAATCTCGGCGATGCGCTGGGCGCCATGTGGACCTGGCAAGCTAAAGGCGCGCCGATCATCGCGGTTCCCGGGACATCGCCGATCAATACCGATTATTTTCAGCTTAGCGTCCCGAAGAATGTCGCCCACCCAAATTTAGCCAAGCTTTTCGTCGCGTTCATGACGACCAAAGAGGCGCAAGCGATCATCCAGAAACACGAGTCGCGCAGCTCGCACCTCGTGGAGGGAACCATGATGCAGAAATACCTAAAGGAGAATCGTATCCAGGTGCAAGAGCCAAAGGAATCGATTGCTTACTACCTCAAGGGTGAAACGGACGACGGGTTACAGTTCAAGGCTGAGTTGGCAAAGATTTTAAAGCAGTAGCAGGCTGCTCAAAAATGCTCATATGGTTACGAAAGATGAATTATGAAGCTGAAAACTGAATTCCGCTTTCAGATTTCCGCTTTCATCCTTGTAATTCGCGCGCCTCACCGCTGAACATCTTGAGCAGCCTTTGACTTCAACCAGAAACTTGAGACTAAAAAGCAGAAACTCTGAGGGGCCAAATGTTGTCCAAGGAAGAAAATGAGATTTTCACACGCGTAGGGCGGGGCACGCCGGGCGGCGAGATGCTGCGGCGCTACTGGTGGCCTGTGGGATT
>JAICEJ010000664.1 GCA_025924215.1 Candidatus Binatia bacterium | reverse complement strand
GAGTAAACTCTGAACGAGAGGTCTTCAGCTCGATTGTCACGTGTCTTGTCCTCCGCATCTGTATGCCTGAAGGTCAGACCCAGTTTTTGATTGCCTAAAGGCAAATTCGATGAAAGCGAATAACGGTTCAGGCGATTGTCGTCTGAATCACTGTGGTAATTATAACGGGCATCCAAGATGGGGCGCGTCTCCTGATCGACGGTCTCCCGCAATCTTCGAAACTCCCGTTCTTGTCGGGAATTGCCGGGCTTCAGTGAATTCATGATTTCTACTGAAGCAGTGCGGTCGCCCGTTGCAAGAAGAGAGCGAGATAGACCCACGCCAGCATCAAAGTTACCATCGGTAGCCAGTCGCCGATAAATCGGAATGGCTTCTGTGTAGTCTCCTCGCCATTGCAAAGCGTCGGCTTTTACAAGCAAGGCATCCCGATTATTAGGATGATCCTTCAGTACGATGTCAGCTTCTTCAATTGCCTCAGCTAACAGACTTTGCCAGGACAGCACCCGCGCCAGGTGAGTGCGGGCTTCAAGGTGTTTCGGTTCCCGGGCAAGCACCGCTCTAAGCTCGCGCTCCGACCGTTTTAATTTATCCGCCCACGAGAGATAGATAGCCATTTGCACTCGTTCTGCACTGGAGAATTGATCCGGGTCAGTTTCCAGCGCATCACCGTAAGCCTCAGCCGCTTCCGCGATCCGATCTTGAGCTATATATTGATCGCCCAGCTGCTTGTGCAGTCTGGCTAAAGTCGATCGATCCGATGTGGCTTTAATCTTACTCTGTAGTGCATCAACAGAATCGGCGGACTCGGCGGCCAGCATAGGAGAACATGACATGAATATTATCATCACTGTCAAAGTCGCTGCGAATACGGCCCTATGCTGTCGTAGAACGCGATCAATTAGTTTTGATTCGATCAAAGTTTCCTCGAAGTACTAGAAGTAAGCAGATTCACTAAAATGCCACAAACATTTTCAGTGGTCCACATTTTTCTGTGGTTTGGACCCGTTGAATTGATGCTTAGATGTACTTGCCGGCGAGATTCTGATCGATTTCGGAAGCGGCGTTATTCAGGATGCGCCATGCAGTGGCGCATCTGTTACCACCGTTTGGCAGTTCCGAGCAGTTCTTGGACATAGCCGATCACACAGATAGGAGACATGATTATCTGATAGATAAGCATGTACACGATAAAGCCGGCGAAATTTTGCCGCACCCGAAGACGGAGTGTTTTAAAGACTACTTGCTGTTTTCGATACATAAAGAACACGATCAAAAACGCCATCGGTAGAACCAGCAACGTGGTCGGACCGACAATATAGTAGTAACCGAAGAGGGCTAGAATGATGCCGGGTAGAAATACAAACGTATAGAACAAGTCCATCAGCGGGATGACGAAATCAATCCCTACGAAAAAAGCTGACAACCGAGAACTGCTCCAGATCAAATGACCGTGCTGCTTCAATCCTTCGATCATGCCTCGCGCCCAGCGTTTTCTCTGACGGAAAAAACCCTTTAAAGTGGTCGGTGCGGCGGTAAAGCCAATGGCGGTCGGCTCAAAGCCAATACGCCAGCCGCTTTTGATGAGCGCCCAGGTCAGCACGATGTCCTCTCCTATAACCGAGGGCCAACCTTTGTGCGCCTTGACAACCTTGCTGTTGAAGGCGCTAAAAGCTCCTTGGGCAACCAACGTTCCCTGATATAAAGATTGTTGACGTTTAGCCGATGCAATCCCGGTAAAGTAATCCCACTCCTGTAGCCGTGTCATAAAAGTGTCCCGAGAATTTTTTACAAGAACGCATCCCGCAACCGCCGCCGTGCCCTGCGGATCACTCAAAAAGCGAGCGACAAGTCGCTTCAACGCTTCCGGCTGAAGGAAAGTATCCGCATCAATACAAACAATGATGTCGTGACTTACGTGATTGAGTCCTTCGTTAAGCGCCTTTGCCTTGCCGCCGTGATTCGCCCGGATAATTTTTAGATTCGGCAAATCGAAGGAGTTGAGAATGCTGATAGTGTTATCCGTGGAACCATCATCAACCACGATGATATCTATCCGGCCGGGGTAGTCCTGTCCCTTTATACCGCGAATCGTTTCGCCAATCTCTTGAGCTTCATTGTAAGCGGCAATCAAGAGGTTAATCGGCGGATATTCTATATCGAAGCGGAGCTCAGGCGGCCGGTCCAGGATGACACTCGAGATGATGTGCGCATTCAAGAAACCGGGAAAGAGCGCGATAAAGAAAATAATCACCACAGCCGGCGCGTACCCGATATCATTGGCGAGCTCGCTTAGCCAAGGCTGGGCGAGATTCCAGGATAGAAAAACCCATGCGCAAGCAAAGGCCGTGGAGAGAGCGAACTTGCCTTTGACCGGCAGATAGAACGATCGATGTGGCCGCTGCCAAATTGTGCTCGATCGATTTTCATCGGCTTCCCTTTGTTGAGCCGCGCCAAAATCTTTCCAGCTCACAGGCGCTGACGGCTTTGTTTGCTGCGTACCGGATCCGTCTCCCGCGGATGCTGAGTCTTCGGTTGGTTTGCGTGCGAATAAGTTCATGGTGTGGTTGCGTTAAAACTGAGTGAAACGCTCCTTTCAGGTTGGAAGGCTCATCATCGAGCAACAAACATACCAGGCG
>JAICEJ010000663.1 GCA_025924215.1 Candidatus Binatia bacterium | reverse complement strand
TGGTTGCGGGGCCGGGATTTGAACCCGGGACCTCAAGGTTATGAGCCTTGCGAGCTGCCAGACTGCTCCACCCCGCGATAAATGATATTGGATATTGGTTGTACCTTGCGATTTCTGAGGAGTCAAGGTAGGCATTGCTTATGAGTGAAAAACCTCGAACCCCATTGACGACGGTGGATACTATCATCGAAATCTCCAGTGGCGGAATTGTCTTGGTTGAAAGAAAAAATCCGCCGCACGGCTGGGCGCTGCCGGGTGGCTTTGTCGATTATGGAGAGTCTCTGGAAATTGCGGCGGTGCGGGAAGCCAAAGAAGAGACTTGCCTTGATATCACTCTCGTCGAGCAGTTCTATACTTATTCCGATCCGCAAAGAGATCCGCGACATCACACGGCCTCAACTGTCTACTTGGCGATCGCCGACGGGATGCCACAGGGAGATGACGACGCCAAAGATGCCAAAGTATTCATCGAAAACGAGCTTCCTAGTCCAATAGTTTTCGATCATTCAAAGATTTTGGCGGATTATTTCAGATTTAAAAAGACCGGAAAGCGGCCGAAACCCTAAATAGTCCTGGTGCGCTAATGAATCTTCGCGAACACGTCGCGCATGCGCCGACATCCCTCTTCAATGTTCTCCAAGGACGTCGCATACGATAATCGAATGTGCGCGTTGGAGCCGAAATCTTCCCCTGGAACCGCGGCGACTTTTGCTTCTTCGAGCAGATAATCTGCGATATCGCATGGCGAAGTTAGGCTTTTACCGTTCACATTCTTGCCAATGAAAGCAGCGATATTCGGAAAAACATAAAAGGCGCCTTGTGGCTTGAGGCATTGTACGCCGCTGATGGCATTAAGGCGCTCGACGACAACATTTCGCCGTTTCGCAAATTCGTCGACCATCATCGCCACATCTTCCTGCGGGCCCTGAATCGCCTCGAGAGCAGCGGCTTGCGCGATGGAGGTCGGGTTTGATGTGCTCTGGCTCTGAATCTTGGCCGCAGCGTCGATGATGTTAGCCGGACCGAGCGCGTAACCGATGCGCCAACCGGTCATGGCATAGCTCTTTGATACTCCGTTTATGATAACAATTCTGTCCCGCAAAGATGGCGCCAGCGTGGCAAGATTTCGGATGGTGAAGCCATCGTAAACGATTTTATCGTAGATATCGTCGGTAACGATGAGACAATTGTGTCTCTCAAGAACCTGTGCAATGGCCATCAGTTCAGTCTCTTCGTAGCTCGCCCCAGTGGGATTGCTGGGACTGTTCAGAACGAAGATTCGTGTACGCGAAGAAAGTGCGTTCGCGAGTTGTTGCGCGCCAATGCGAAATCCGGTCGCTTCGCTGGTCTGAATGATCTTGGGCACACCGCCCGCTAGCAGGGCCATGTCCGCGTAACTCACCCAATAAGGCGCGGGAACAAGAATCTCATCGCCGGGATTCACTACTGCTTGGAAAAGATTATAAAGGGAGTGTTTGGCGCCGCAGCTAACCAATATTTCGCTCATTTTATATGTGAGCCCGTAGTCGCTCAGGTATTTTTGCGCAATGGCTTGCCGCAGCGGTTCAATGCCTCTGACATCGGTATATTTGGTCATTCCTCTTTTTAGAGCTTCGATAGCAGCCGCTTTGATTCTATCAGGAGTATCAAAGTCCGGCTCTCCGGCGGAGAAATTGATCACATCGATGCCTTGAGATCGAAGTTTTCCTGCTTTTGCGGCGATTGCTAAAGTCACCGAAGGTTTGATGAGTAGCGTTCTTTCTGCCAGCGTAGTCATCTACTGTTCCTGCCTGAACTTCCGGTTGAGGTTCTTAAGAACATTATCGGGAACTAATCCTTCGACGTTGCCGCCCAAACTGACGACTTCCTTGACCAGGCGTGAACTGATGTAGAACTCGGATTCGCCGGTCATCATGAAGAATGTTTCTACGTCGGGTTTGAGTCGGTGATTCATCATCGCCATCTGGAACTCGTATTCAAAATCCGATACCGCCCGCAACCCTCGGATAATGACCGGAGCTTGCTTGCGTTCGGCATAATCTACTAGCAGTTTTTGGAAAGAATCCGCCTCTACGCGATCCTTTAGAGTTTCGAAGACTCCACGGATCATCTCCAATCGTTCTTCAACCGAGAAAAGGGAAGTATCCTTACCGGCGTTAGTGGCGATGGCGACCACTACTTTGTCGAAGACGCGCAACGCGCGCTTGACGAGGTCGACGTGGCCGTTGGTGATCGGATCGAATGATCCCGGATAGATTGCAATGTTTTGTGTCATCTCCTAGGTGTCCCTAATTCAGCTGAGATCCTTCACGCTTTATGTTCAAAGAAGGAGAGCCAAGTGTCGCCGTAATTTCGCTGATCTTTCAAAATCAGCGAGCCATATTCCGCCTCGGGTTGTTCGCGGGCACTGTGTTCCACTACCAATGTTCCCGAGGCCCGCAACAGGTTTCCGCGCGCGATCGCCTCTAGGGAGGCTCGAACCCAGTTGCGTTGGTAGGGCGGGTCGAGAAAAATCATATCAAAGGATTCTCCCCGCCGCGCCAGCGAGCGTAGGGCTCGGGAGACTGGCGCAATCCGAACACTAGCACGATCCGCAAAACCTAGTCTTCGGAGATTCTCGCGGATCACCTTACCAGAT
>JAICEJ010000662.1 GCA_025924215.1 Candidatus Binatia bacterium | reverse complement strand
TAACCCGCAAAATGAGTGATCAATGGCAAAAGCTCCTCGGCCGATCCCAAGCCACACTTTTGAAATCGTAGACTCCCATGCTGCGATCTCGTAAACGTCTGCTCCTGTTGCTGAGTACCCTCGTCTCGCTGCTGATCGTTACCGCCTTGTTATACATGCTCGGCATGGCCTATCTCGAAGGGCAGCCGCGCAGTTTTTGGCGCGCGTTTGAATGGGCTGGAGAAAGCCTGTCTACCACCGGTTACGGGGCGGACTCCACCTGGCGCCATCCGCTGATGATCGTTTACGTGGTGCTGGTGCAATTCATCGGGGTGTTTTTGGTTTTTTTGGTAATCCCGATTTACCTGATCCCATTCCTGGAAGAGCGATTCGAAACCCGGTTGCCCAAGGACGCGCCAAAGATGAGCGACCACGTGATCATTTTTCACCACAGCGCGACCGTGGCAACCGTGCTGGACGAGCTCAAGCGGGGAAAAATAAAGACCCTAATCGTGGAAGAGGAACAAGCAGAGGCCCGCCGTCTCATCGAGCAAGGCCATCGCGTTCTCTACGGCAATCTCGATGACGGCGTATTAGCGCGCACCCATCTCGACAAAGCGCGAGCGCTCATCGTCAACAGCACCGACGACCGCAACGCAGCAACCATTTTGGCTGCGCGTCAATTGGGCTATACCGGAGAAATCCTCGCGCTGGTCGAAGATCCCTATCACCGCCAGCCGATCATTCTTGCCGGCGCCACCGCCGCCTATACGCCTCGGCACATATTGGGTGCCGCGCTGGCGGCACGAGCTAGCCAAAAAGTAAGCCCAACGGTTGCTGGCATCCAGCACCTCGGGCATAAACTTCAGGTCACTGAAGTACGCATCACCCGCGAAAGTGTCCTGGCGGGCAAGACCTTGAGCGAAGCGGGGCTGCGCCAACATTCGGGCGTCACCGTTATCGGGCAGTGGGTCGGAGGAAAACTGATCACCCCGCCGATGCCCGGCATGCGGCTCGAACCCGGCGGGATCCTGGTTCTCGTTGGCGCTCCCGAGAGCATCGGGAAATTCATGGAGGTTTGCGCCGGCACCAAAGAATTGCGCCGTCATGGCCGGTTTCTTGTCGCCGGCGGCGGGGAGGTGGGTAGAAAAGTAGTCGAGTTATTAACCGACGCCGGCGAAGAGACTCTTCTCATCGACAATCAGCCAAGGCCCGGCGTCGACATCCTCGGTAACGTACTCGATACGCAGATTCTTAAACAGGCGAATATACAAGACGCCCAAGCCGTGATCGTTGCCTTGAGCGCCGATACCACGACTCTTTTCACAACCGTGATCATCAAAGACCTCGCGCCCGACGTACCAGTCATCGCGCGCGTCAATCGCGCGGAAAACGTTGAACGGATTTATGCGGCGGGCGCGGATTTCGCGCTCTCCATCAGCCAGGTTTCAGGGCAATTGTTGGCTTGGCGTCTGCTCGGCAAGGAGACCGTCGATATCGACGCCGACCTAAGAGTGGTCAAGGTCTCGGTGCGCGGGATGGCAGGCCGCCATCCGGATGAGCTCGGCATTCGAGAAAAAACCGATTGCTCAGCGATAGCGGTCGAGCGCGGCAATGATCTGCTGGTGGAGTTTGGTCAGGGATTCCGCTTTCAAGACGATGACGCCTTGTATATTTGCGGCAGCGCCGAAGCCACACAAAAATACGCCGAAACGTTTCCTCAGAACTAATCGGTCCAGCCCCGTACCTCGCTTGAACCCAACGGGGCAGTGACGTACGCTGGCTCATTCGTTAAACAAGCGCAAAGGAGTAAATCCAAGATGGCTGTAGCAGAATTTATCGTCGATGTGCACCACCATTTTATGCCGGCCGTGCTCTTTGACCGCCTGGCGGCGCAAGCCGGCGGCAAACGGATTGTCACTAACGAGATCAGTCTAACCCTCAATCCTTCGCGCAAGGACCTCGAAGCCCATCTTAAAACCATGGACGATTCCGGCGTGACCGTGTCCATCCTGACCGATCAGGTGCAAGTCATGGGCGCGGATGTGGCCAGGGCTCTGAACGACGGCATCGCCGAGGTCGCGACCAAACACCCGACTCGCTTTCGCGGCGCGATTCACCTGCCGATTCATGAGCCCGAAGCGGCCAAGCGCGAGCTCGAGCGCGGCATCAACGAGTTGGGATTGCGCGCGGTGGCGCTGCTCGCCTGCCATCTCGACATTCAACTCGACAATCCGATCATGAACCCGATTTTCGAAATCATTCAGAAAAATAATCTGCCGATCATCATTCACCCGCAGTCCAAGCCCACCGGCTCGGAAACGACCTACAATCTCGATCGTTGCGTGTTTCGCCCGCTGGAGACTACGCAAGCCATCGTGCGGGTCATGTGCAGCGTGCTGCCGCGCTATCCCGAGCTGCGTTTCATCATGCCTCACCTGGGCGGCGCCACCTCCTCACTCAAAGGACGGATGATGGCTTTCTTTGAAACCGACGACGCCGATATTCCAGCCGATATGAGAGGCTATCTGAAAACCCAAAACGAGCAGAAAAAATTCGGCATCACCGAACGTTTTGAAAAACTCTTTCAGGCGCTTTATTTCGACACCGCCGGCACCGGCGCGTGGCTGCCGGCCATGGCTGCCGCGCTCAATACCACCAGCGC
>JAICEJ010000661.1 GCA_025924215.1 Candidatus Binatia bacterium | reverse complement strand
GATCGCCGGCTGGCCTGTGATCGATCCACTCTATCGCTTCCGCTTTGCCAAGCAGTTCAATCGCGAAGAACTTATCAAGGCCCATATCGAGTACTGGAAGGCAGAAGAAACGATGTCCGAAGGCAGTCCGCAAACTATTGTCGAGCAGGACGAGCAGGTCGATCTTCCGCCGATACTGATGTTGCTGAAGAACAATGACCGCAATCATCCCCTTGAAATGCAGGAGCGCTTCATCGCCTCCTATCGCAAACGCGGCGGCGCCATCGAGGTGCACACGTTCGATGCTCTGCCCGAGCACCGGGTGGTGCCGTCGCCAAGCCTGCCGGACACGATGCGTCTGATCGATACCATCACCGAGTTTATCTCTCGCAAGGCGCGATGATGCTGTTTGAGGTAGTGACCCGTCTGTTAGTCAGCCGTTGCTGATGGCAGCGGAAGCCACGCATCAGCTAGCGGCAAAGCTTCGATGATACTTTGCGCCTTAAGCTCGAAGCTGTTCCTATGACCGCGCCGACCCTTGACGAAATAGATCGAATCGCCCGGCTCAGCAATCCTATCCTGCGCAATCTACAGATTACCCAGTGCTACTACGAAATCTCTCAGTCTGTCGCCGGGTTCACCGGCGACTCGGCCAACTGGTGCACGTTTGCGACGTGGGCCTCCAAGCAAGCCGGCCAAACCATTCGCCAGGAAGATTTGATCCGAACCTTTGAGGAGCGCTTTTATCTCTCCGACAAAATTTCAGCCGCTCTGGAGGGGATTGCCAGCAATCTCAGGCGCATCGGTGCGAGGTTGCACACTGAAGTGCCGCGCAAGGCGATGCTTCGAGCGATCAATCCGGGCGCAGCATTCGCGCGCGCTGGCGATGCCGTAGCCCGCGGCAACAAGAAAGTGTTCGAGGAAATTGGCCGCGAGTTCGCTCGGTTTCTCGAGTTCTTTGGCGAACAGACCCACTTCGAGCCCGACAAGACGGCGCGGTTTTGCGCCGGGTTGCGTGCCGGAGAGCCGCCGGAGGGACAGCGACTCCTGAGCCAGGCCTTCACGAGCTACTGCGAGGCGCGGTTTCAAAATGGGCAAGAGAAAGCCGAACTGATGTTGCTGGCAAATCTTTCGGCTGGTTTTCATGAGCAGATTCGGCTTCAACCCGAAATTGTCCAGGCACTCAATGCAGCAATCGATAATGCCGCCGAGTTGAAACGAAATCTTATGACCGTCCTGCTGCCCGATCTTTATGTTCGTGCCCGTGAGAAAGTGCTGCGGGGTCAGATGACCTATGTGAACGCCGCGTTTGCCCGGCTAATCGAAGAGGTGAACAGTCTAATTCGACAAGTCATCACCGATCATTTGATGACGCTTCATTTGGCCGGTGCGGAGGTGCTTAGACTGGGGCGCGATCTGCAAGGAGCATTTCCTCCGGAGTTGGCGGAGATCCGCAATCCCAAATTAAGAGAAATGCTCGAGCGGATCGACATAACCCTAAATAGCCTGGTCGAGAGCGGGGCGAAGGATTGGGCGGACTTCACCGATCGCATGCACTTCATCGCCGATTTCTTCCGCGTGTACCAGGAGCGGCAGCAACTATTTGAAGCGCCATTCACGACCGAGCAAGTCGCGCTGTTAAAGCGGGGCGCGAAACCCGACGGACGGCTGTGACGGAATGTCTCGCGTACTAGCAGGTTGATGAAAAATGCGGATGCAGCTGCTCAAAAGAGTTAGAGCCGAGGCGCGCGAAATACAAGGATGAAAGCGGAAATCTGAAAGCGGAATTCATTTTTCAGCTTTCATAATTCATCTTTCCAAAAGGATATCAATCCTTTTGGCAGCCTGCTAGAAATCTTATCCGGCATACTCGCGATACAAATTGTCGACTTCCTGCTTTATCTGGCTGATTTTCTCGGACAGGTGGTTCATCTGAGCGAGATTATTGCGATTGGCTTCGATTACCAGTTGCTCATGATACTCTTTTAATGCGTTTTCGCTTTTCATGATCTGGGCTTCGAGCTTGGCGATTCTTGCCTTTTCTCTGCGGTCGGCTTTTTCGCGTTCTTTTTTCTCGTTGTAATTGTTTCGCGAGGTTGGCTTCTTCTGTGCGCCTTTGCCGTCGCTTTCGCCTTCCCAGCCGACCTTTTCGAGAAACTCGTCATAGCCGACGTTGAAGACATCCACCCTGCCGCGGTGAAAGACGACCAATCTCGTGGCCAGGGCGCGCAGGATCCGTTGGTTATGAGTGACGATCAATAATGCGCCGGAAAAGTTTTGTAAGCTCTCGATCAAGGCGTCAATGGATTCCATGTCGAGATGGTTGTTCGGTTCATCGAGCAAAAGCAGATTCGAAGGATGCGCCAGGATCTTGCCGAGTAAGGTCCGGCTTTTTTCGCCACCGGACAACACCGAGATCTTCTTCAATGCCAGATCGCCACCGAACATCATCGTGCCGCAAATGTTGCGGATCTGCGTGCGGGTCAGCTTTGGGTTGCTGTGCTCAATCTCCTGTTCGATGGTCAATTTAGGATTGAGCCGCAAAATATTGGTTTGGCCGAAGTACCCGAGTTTCATATCGGGATGGGCTTTGAGCTCGCCGGTCAGCGGCTGAAGACCCCCTGACAAAACGTTTAACAAGGTCGACTTGCCTTTGCCGTTGTTGCCGATG
>JAICEJ010000660.1 GCA_025924215.1 Candidatus Binatia bacterium | reverse complement strand
GCTTGATTGGCAAAGAGCTTATCATGATATTGCCAGAATTTTCCCTGCTCGGCGGCGCATTCCGAGGCCAGCGCCGCCTGTTCGGACTGTTTCCCTAAAATCGCAAAATGGCGAAAGACAAACTGCACTGTTCCTTTTTCGAAATAGGATTTCTTGAGCTTTGGCAGGGTGTCTGCCCAAAACTTCTTACAGAAGCTGCAACGAAAATCGGAAAATTCAACGATGGTTATCGGCGCGCTCGGTGATCCCAATGCCGGCCCTTTCTCCAAAGAAGCTAAGATGTCTTTCAAAGAAGAGCTTTGCGCCGCTCCAACTGGATCGGCACAGAGGCAGACAAACCCCGCCAATAAGACGATCATCCATGACCGACAGGTAACTTTCGACATAAGACTCCGATACTCGAGCATTTCCCTAGTTTAAGATATTACAGCCTTCTTGGTCGAACCTAAATCAAGGATCGTTGATTGCTTCAAGCCACGCTGCCATCGCCGCGATGATTCGGAGCGGGCAAAATCCATCCTGCCAGAAGCGCCAAAATCAGCGAGCCGATGCCGCAAATAAGATACAACCTATCCGTACCGCCTTGATCGACGAGCCAACCCGCCGCCGTATTCGATGAAATGCCGGCGATACCAAGCGCTACCATCGACAGAATTCCCTGGGCCGTGGAGCGCAGCTTTTCCGGCGCTACCGTATCCAAATACAGAGGACTGCCGAGATTGAGCCCGACCACAGTCACCCCGTGCAACGCCTGAACCGCAAACAGTAGAGAATGATCCGTGATCAATGCGGAAAGAAGCCAGCGCACCCCGCCGACGAAAACGCCGAGGGTGAGTAAGCCGCGCGCGCCCAAACTCTTTAGGCCGCTGCCGGTGGAAAAGACCAGCGGGATTTCAACGATCAGCATCAAGATCCACATGCCGCGGATCATATCGAGGTCGCCACCGCGCGAGCGCACAAAGAGCGGAAAGAACCACATAGGGCCGTGCAGAAGAAAGTGAGCCACGAGCGCGAAAAATAAAAATCTTAGAAAACCGGTATTGCGCAAAAGCTCGCGCCAGTCGCCGCGCGCGGCGCGGACCCCGACTACCCCATGTTGCGGCAGGAAGAATGCAATCAGCGCTGCGGCGAATACCAGGGCAGCCGTCACCGGGAACATAACTTCCAGCCCCGGCTGGGAGACAGCGGGGGTCGCAGCCTCTAACCCATAACGCATCCGATAGCGGGAAAGAATCCATGGGAAACCAACCACCAGAATAAAAAACCCGGCTGTGCCCCACACCCGCACTCGGCCGAATGCATGGTGGCCGGCATCGCGCAGCACCGCCAGTGTCACCGACATCATCATCGGGAACAGCGCCGTTCCAGGGATCGATAGCGCTACTGTCGCTAGAAGTATGGTGTCGAAATCCTGAGCGTAGCCCAGCGCCAGGTAACCGGCAGCGGTCCCCAGACTGAGAAAGGCCAGCACCCGGCCGCGTGCTCCGGTGCGATCGGCCACCTGTCCCCAGAAAGGTTGCGCCACCATGCCAATGAGCGGAGGAACCGCGAGCACCAGCCCTAACTGCGTGCCGGAGAGACCCGCGTTCTCTCGCAGATAGAGACTGAAGTAAGGGAAATAAATCCCAAGGGATGCCATGTAGGTAAACCAGAAAAGCGTTAGCGGAACCGAATGCCACATCGCAAAAGAATAACATCCCTTTGCTTGGTGAACAGCCAAGAGTCGGTTAATTTAGAAATAGACCGCGAGAAAAGTCAGTGAGCTGCGAATCTCCACACACGATTCATACGATTGGCCATTCAACTCGAACCATCGGCATACTTATTAAGCTTTTGAAAGCGCACGAAATCGAGATGGTTGTCGACGTGCGACGCTGGCCGGCATCACGGCGCCTGCCTCATTTCAATCGGGAATCGCTCACTACCGAGTTGAAGAGGCTAGGAATCGATTATCTCTGGCGCGGCGACCTTGGCGGATTTCGTAAACCGGCGCCTGATTCTCCAAATACCGCCTGGAGAGTCGGCGCGTTTCGCGCCTATGCCGATTTCATGTTGACTCCCACATTCCAAACGATCATGACCGAAGTGGGAGAGCTCGCAGATACCCGGCGGATCACGTTCCTGTGCGCCGAAGCCGTGCCCTGGCGCTGCCACCGCCAGTTGCTAGCGGATGCTTTTCTTGCGAGACAATGGGCAGTCCGTCACATCATGGATAACGGTTGTCACGAGCACAAGCTGCCGCCGTTTGCGCAATTGGAAGGCAACCAGATTTATTATCGCGGTTAACTCTGAGCAGAGGCGAGAAGTATTCTTGACCTCATCAGATATGGCCTTCATCGGCAACGGCACGGGCGGAACTAGCACAACATTTTGCAAGTTCCGTGGAATTAACCTAACAGTGCGCTGAAAAACTCTGTTTGCAGGCTGCTCAAAAAGATCCAGATGCGAGGCGCGCGAAAAATCGACGAGCGGAGGCGTACTTACAGTACGTTGCAGCGAGGCGATTGAGCGGCAACGAAGCATATGGGTTTTTTTCAGCAGCCTGCTCTAGTCAGTAAAGGAATGATATGAAAGCCGCAGAGCTGTTCGTAAAGTGTCTCGAGAATGAAGGCGTCGCGGTCGTTTTCGGCGTGCCCGGCGAAGAGAACGTCGATAT
>JAICEJ010000659.1 GCA_025924215.1 Candidatus Binatia bacterium | reverse complement strand
CCGGCCGGTAAGTCTGTGCTGAATCGCAAGCCCGCGGCTATTATGGGGTGTTCCCCCGGACTAGGGGGAACTATACGGGTGCAACATGCTTTACGGCAGACGTTTGTGTTTACGGAGACCTACGTCATGCTTCAGCCGGAGATCAAGATTCCTTCAGCTGCGCCGCTTTTTGATTCGTCCGGGCGATTGACCGACGATAACACGCGCCAGCACCTCAAGAAATTTCTAGAAGCGTTTGTTGTTTGGGTTCAGCGGTTTAAGTCTTAGTCGGCTAGCTGGATTCCGTGCGAGCATCGAGATGCCATTCCAAGCATGTCGCGCGGTCAAAAATAGAGGGGCACTTATGAAAAATTTTTTCCTCGCGTTAACGTTCGTCGTCTCGAGTGTAGCAGCGGCACACGCACAGGCTCCGTTTTTCCAGGGAAAAACCATTACGACCGTTGTTGGTTACCTGCCTGGTGACGGGTACGATATTTGGGCGCGCCTGCTGGCGGCCCATATGCCGAAGCACATTCCCGGCAATCCCGGCATGATCGTGCAGAACATGCCGGGCGCCGGCTCCATGATCGCCGCCAACTACATCTACAACGTTGCCAAGCCCGATGGAACGACGATCGGCTCCATCGGTCCGTCGCTGTATTTCGATCAACTGATCGGCAAAAAGGAAGTCAGTTTCGATTGGGCAAAGTTTGGCTGGATCGGTTCCACCGAGAACACGCCGTGGCTGCTCTATATGAAAGCAGACACGCCGTTCAAGAGCATCGAAGACATTCGCAAGGCGACCCAGGCTCCCAAGTGTTCAGCTACCAGCACCGGCACGAGCGGTCATTTTATTCCCAAGCTGCTCGAGGAAGCGTTCGGCGCCAAATTCGACATGGTGATGGGCTATAAAGGCGGCGCAGAGCAGGACTTGGCGCTCGAAAGAGGCGAGGTCGTTTGCCGGTCGCTGAGCATTCCAACCTTTTTTGCCCGTGAACCATTTATCACCTGGCGCAAGAAGAATGTCGTCCGGATACTGATGCAGACCGGTCGCAAACGTGATTCGCGCATGCCTGACGTGCCGACTATTTATGACCTCATGGAAGAGTACAAAACACCGGCGCAGACCCGGTCACTGGTGACCGCGATCTTGGCTTCCGGAGACCTGGGACGACCGTTTATTGCGCCACCGAACCTGCCGGCCGATCGATTGAAGATTCTCCGCGACGGCTTCCAAAAAACGATGGCAGATCCGGCTTTCCTGGCTGATGTGAAAACCCGAAAATTGGAAACCGATCCGGATTTTGGCGAACAGCTCGAGACCATCGCCAAAGAAGCGGTCAATCAACCTCGAGAGGTTGTCGAGCGCATGAAGAAGCTACTTGGCGATTGAGCGAGCCCGCCGCGGTGTTGTTCCCCCTGCGGATTGACATGGATCAATCCGTTCTTAGGCGATTGCGAACGCAATTCTGCCGAATCCTTGTAATCATTTGTCGTCGGGTCGCGTTGTATCTGGCGGAACATGGCTTGCATTGGCAAGCCCTTACCCTTGTGAAGGCCATGGAAGACAAGGTCAAGGACGGAAAAAGAGTCAATGCTTCAACCGCTATGTCCGAATTGTTCGCGCGATTACACCAGACGGGTTTCGCGGATCGGGTTCAAAGAACGTCTGCTGAGCATCATTTATGTCTATCCTTTCAGGTGCCAGCTGTGCGGTTACCGCTTTAGTTTCATGCAGTGGGGTGTGTGTTACACGCGAGTTG
The DNA here is from genome assembly GCA_025924215.1 of Candidatus Binatia bacterium. GTDB lineage: Bacteria > Desulfobacterota > Binatia > UBA9968 > UBA9968 > WHTF01. Next base: position 919 of record JAICEJ010000659.1, on the reverse strand, counting down.
AGGAAGATCGTCGCGAGTATAACCGGATGCCCGCGAGTTTTCCGGTATCGTTTGCCTGCGATGGCGTAGAGGGAACCGGGCACGTGGTGGACATTTCACTGAACGGTTGCTCGCTCCAGGCTGATACGACCATCGCCGAAGGCAGCATCGTGCGCATGGCTTTGCAGATGTCGGAAGAGCTAGCGCCGATAGGTGTCGAGGCGGCACTGGTGCGCGACGTTAACAGAAATCGAATCGGTGTCGAATTCTTACGTTTTCAGTATCATGACCGTGAACGTTTGCAGATTTTTATTCGCCGTTTGCTCAATGGAATTCCTGAACCTTCCGCGCGGCCCTCACTTCTATTAAATGCCCTGAAACGCACCCGGCACATCGGTGCGTGATTGGTTGTTCTTCCGTTCTTCTAATCAAACGATCGCCGCTCCGTTCCCTGTCTAGGCGGGAGCGCTTTTCTAGACGGCAATCAGAGAAAAAGAAGCTGCTATAACCAAGGTCAATTCCCAAACGCTCTTCAAAGCTATGTTGGCGGGCTTAAGAGTCGGATCTTCGAAGCCGAGCCGGTCGTCTCGATTTTTGATCGACTAGCCCAGGCACAACATGTGGATAAGCACGCGCCGCTTGATGGTTCCGCGCCGGCGGTCACCAGCGCTTTATGACAGTCTTGATGACATCTTTAGAGTAGTCCACTCACAGCGAAGCGCGAGGAAACCGCCGCCGACTTTATCTCGGCGTCACAAGGAAAACGTCGTCGGACTGGCTGATTGTCCGGCTTGACGAAGCCGCGCGTGGTTCAGTAGAGTGGCTTCAAGTCGAACAAAGTCAACTACTCTTCCAACATTAAAGGAGGCCACGCTATGTTTATCTGTCTATCACCCGGAGGGCAGTCGATCACTCAGGGCGAAACGCCAAAGGAGAAATT
>JAICEJ010000658.1 GCA_025924215.1 Candidatus Binatia bacterium | reverse complement strand
GAGCTGCAGAAGCAAATCGACGAATGGTGCCGGACAAGACGGGGCGAGCCATTTGATGTTGAGGAATACAGAGCGTTCCTGATCGAGATAGGCTATCTCGTTCCTGAAGGTGAAAACTTTCAGGTGACGACGGCCAATGTCGATCGTGAGATCGCCGAAGTTTCGGGTCCTCAGCTGGTCGTGCCGCTCGATAACGCCCGCTATGCGCTCAACGCGGCAAATGCTCGCTGGGGCAGTTTGTATGACGCCCTTTACGGCACGGATGTGATTCCGGAAGCGGATGGCGCGGAAAAAGGCGAAGCCTACAATCCGCGGCGGGGCGCCAAGGTGATCGCGCGAACGCAGGCCTTCTTGGATCAGGCTGTCGGCCTGGAGCGAGGAAAGTTCTCGGACGTCGTCGAATTCTCTATTAAAGAGTCGAAGGGTGAGACCCAGCTGATTGCCAAGCTGAAAGATGGCAGCGAAACAGGGCTAGCGGACGGGCGCAAGTTTGCAGGTTTTGTAAAAAAAGGCAGCGATCTAACAAGCGTTCTACTCAAAAACAACCAGCTACACGTTGAAATTCAGATCGATCGTAACCACCCCATCGGCAAATCCGATGCTGCCGGCGTTAAGGATGTGATTCTGGAAGCTGCCATTACCACGATACAAGACTGCGAAGATTCTGTTGCCGCGGTCGATGCGGCGGACAAGGCGAGAGTCTACCGCGACTGGAATGGCATTATGAAGGGCACGCTCCAAGAAACGTTCGAAAGAAGCGGCGGCGGGATAATCATGCGGGCCCTGAATCCCGACAAGATTTTTACTGCGCCGAACGGAGAAAGCGCAACATTGCCGGGAAGAAGTCTCTTGCTCGTGCGCAATGTGGGACTTCATATGTACACCGATGCCGTAACCACCGTCGATGGCGAGGAGATCCCCGAGGGATTCCTCGATGCCATGATGACTGCGCTGGCTGCCCTGCACGATCTCAAAGGCAACTCGAAGTACATCAACAGCCGGACCGGCAGCGTGTACATCGTCAAGCCCAAATTGCACGGCCCTGAAGAGGTCGCAGCGACTATCGAACTATTCGCAAGGGTCGAGGCTGCTCTCGGCCTCGAGCGCAACACGCTGAAGATCGGCATTATGGACGAGGAACGGCGCACGACGGTGAATTTGAAAGAGGCAATCCGGGGTGCGAGCGAGAGAGTTGTTTTCATCAACACCGGTTTCCTCGATCGCACCGGCGACGAAATTCACACCAGCATGGAATTGGGTCCTATGTTGCCGAAGATGGAAATCAAGAATCAGCCGTGGCTGGGTGCCTACGAAGATTGGAACGTCGATATCGGTATCGAGACCGGGCTTGTGGGAAAGGCGCAGATCGGCAAGGGGATGTGGACCATGCCCGAAGAGATGCGCAAAATGGTCGAGACCAAAATGGCTCATCCTGAAGCTGGAGCAAACACCGCGTGGGTCCCCTCGCCGACGGCGGCTACGCTTCACGCGCTCCATTACCATCAAATCGATGTCGCCACGAAACAATCCGAGCTCATTCGACGCGGCCGGGCGCGCATCGAGGACATTCTCACTCCCCCGCTTCTCGACCGAACATTGACACCGGAGGAGATCCAAAAGGAATTAGACAACAACGCACAAGGGATTCTTGGGTACGTGGTCCGCTGGATCGATCAAGGAGTCGGGTGTTCGAAGGTGCCCGATATTGGCAACGTCGGCCTAATGGAAGACCGGGCGACCTTACGCATATCGAGTCAACATATGGCCAACTGGCTGCACCACGGCATCGTCGACCAACCGCAGGTAAGAAAAACCTTTGAGCGAATGGCGGTGGTGGTGGATCGGCAAAACAACCAGGACCCGAACTATCGAACAATGGCGCCCGAGTTCGACAAAAGCATTGCCTTCCAGGCGGCATTGGATCTCGTCTTCAAAGGAAGAGAGGCAGAAAACGGCTACACCGAACCGGTGCTTCACGCACGACGCCGCCAGGCAAAAACCGCAAGTCTCGGCGGTTAAAATGCTCTTCTTTGATTCGATCGCGCATAATCGCGCGGCCCGAGTTCAAGATTTAGAAAATCCATGGTCGCTCTTTCGCCTGACATGGGGACTGCGTAGATCCTCAGCACTGAGTAGATCCGTTTTAGCTTAAGCGGTTCAACACGCTCAAAGCATTCGGTCCTGGAGGGTTGTTCAGTCGTGATTTTAGAAGCGGGTATGTGAGCGAACGGAAAATCAATGGATCAGCGGGTGTCGCTTTCGCTCCGGCGCAGGGCCGTAAGAAAACTTCGAACCATCCTATGCGGGATCATCCTTGCGGCTTCCATGGCCGGGAGTGGTTGCGACGAGCAGCCGACCTCCGCAACGACTTCTCTACGCGAACCGGACGTGCGCTACGAACCCACATCACCGGATGTGGTGCAGGTGATGTTTCGTCTCGCCAACGTCAAAGCGGGTGAGGTGGTCTATGATCTAGGATGCGGTGATGGCCGGATCGTCATCACCGCAGTTCGAGAGTTCGGCGCGCGCGGCGTCTGTGTCGATATCGATCCCCAGCGCATCGCTGAAAGCAGGGAAAACGCCCGCGCGGCCGGCGTTACTGAAAACATCCGTTTTCTCAACCAGGACCTTTTTGGGACAGACGTGAGCGACGCGTCGGTG
>JAICEJ010000657.1 GCA_025924215.1 Candidatus Binatia bacterium | reverse complement strand
GGAAATTCCTTGAGCGGGTTGAGAAAGGCCAAGCCTTCCTTGTACCTCTTGGCCTTGATCAGACGCGCACCATGCCTGGCAAGCTGATCATAGGTTTGATCAACGTCGGCTTTCTTCATCACATGCAAGAAAGCGGTTTGAATTCGATCTTCGGCGCTAATGGCTCTGTGCAATCTGTTCCAGAGCGCGTCCATTGTATCTTGGCGCCACTTACCTTCTGACGAAGCTAACAGCTCGGCGATGCTCCACGCTTTGCTTGGTTCCTCACATGCTAGAAGCTCCTTGATCAATGCGGTGCGGGCCTCCGGCAGCTTGCGTAGGGAACTTGCCGCCACATCGCGCCGGCGGTAGTCGGTGTCACCCAACTGTTCGATCAGAGTGCGCACCGTTCCCGGCGTGCCGAAGCCGGCCATTTTTCGCAAAGCAAATTTTTGCACTTCCGGATGGCGGCTCTCCAACAAGCGCGTCAATAGCGATCTGGAATCGTCCGGCAGCTCGTGTTTATCGAGCAGCTCCAGGACCAAACGGGTTACTTCCGTCATCTCGGCCTCTTCGAGTAGCGGAAACAATTTGGCGTATTCGTCTTTGTGCAGGTCGTGCTCACGCAGACAGCGCAGCAAAGCCACCAATGCGTGAGAGCGCAGCACCGGATGGTGTTCGGGAGCGATGAATTTAAACAGCCAGCGACGGGCATCGAGGCGGCCAAGCTGACCCAGCAAGCGGAGGACCGAAACCAGCGCCGGTCGCTGCTGTTTCTCGTCCAGCTTCTTGCCAAACCCTTCGAGCTCATCGTAGAAAAGCGCCTGCTCTTTATCATCCATTTCGCGAATCGCCGGCGTCATCAAATCGCAAACTGATTTGTTAAAGTCATCGCTTCCCGCCCGGAGCATTTCCAACAATGCCAGCCGAGCGCTCGATCCCTGAACGGCGCACAGAATGCGCGCGGCATTGATCTGCCAGAGTCGTGACGCGCCGACAATATTTTTTATCAGCGGATCGACCACAGCGGCGCCCGCCTGACTCAACAGGCGAACAGCCCGTTCTTGTACGTCGCGATCCGGATCGTCGAGCAGCTTTAGAAAGCGTGGAGTTCCAGCCTTGGCTTGGACCTGCTCGAAGTAACGCAAGGCGTAATCTTTGAGGACGGGATTGGCATGCGCGAGCATCTCCCCTACGGTGTTAGTGATTTCCGAGCTCTGTAACTTAAGAGCTCCGAGCACCAGCAATGACGCGCAACGCTGCTCAACGGTGCCCTTGTCGGCCAATCCGAGTATTTGGTTCAGAACTTTGTCCATAGTGACGGTTGAACGTCATCCATGGCCAAAAGTCAAGAAATCGGTTTGACTGGCGCGAGAGGACAAAAAAAGGCCCAATCTCGCATGAGATTGGGCCTCCGGAAGTCAAGTTGAAGCCTGTTTGATCGGATGAATTCTTGACAGCCAGCCGTTAAGCGAACTATCTCGGCGGTAATTACGACGCGGGACGCCCAGAGGTCACAATGAACCGGGCACGGCGGTTCTTTTCCCAACACGAATCGCTGTTTTCTCTGCACACCGGGATTTCTTCGCCGTAACTAATCATCGACAGCCGGCTTGCCGGAATACCGAGAGTCTCGAGATAGTCCTTGCTTGCCTGCGCCCGTTTGGAACCCAACGCTAAGTTATACTCCACCGTTCCGCGCTCATCGCAATGGCCCTCAATCTGCACTTGGGCCGCAGGATTCGCCTTGAGCCAGTCCGAATTTGCCTTCAGGATCGAACGGGCATCTGCCGATAAATCGGAGCGGTCGAAGGCGAAGAAAACATCTTTCAGCGGGCCTGAAGCCGCCATGCCTCCTTTTTGTAAATCGTCGAGGCTACCACCAGCGGATTTTTCGGCCTTGTTTTCAGCAACCGGTTTTTGAGCGGCCGCAGCCGTTGATTTTGCAGATGATGATGCGCTCGGATTTTCGGTAGTCCACTTTGGCTCTGGAGGATTTGCCGGGTTTCCGCAACCTAGCAAACTAATCATTGCTATTAGACTCCAACTGCGAACAGACATTTAGACTCTCCTTTCGAATTCGTGATTATTTGGGTTGAGAAGCCGGACAAGCAGCTGAAACGGCTCGAATTGTGATGCATTACATTAGAAGTGTCAACTGAATTGTTTCCAAGTAGCTCGCCTTGGAAATCTGGTAGGCCGCACTTCTGGTAATTCGCCGCCATCCTGAAATAGAGTACACAAGCGATCTCAGCCGCTAATCAATATATACTTAGGGAGGATTTACTTATGTATGGATGGCGCGCCCGCATCGGCCACGTGGCTCCGTCGCGCGGAGACACACTGGTTTATGAATTCTATAAAATGTTTCCAGAAGGTTTCATGATGTTGAACACCACCGGAACCGTGCGGCAATTGGTAGATGATGATTTCGAGAAACAATTGCAGCGCATTGAGGAGGCGGTGCAGGACCTGGTTGATAACAATTGCGATTCGATCATTTTTAGCGGATCACCTCTCTTTACCCGGCTTCCTTTCGGCACAGATCGCGAAATGGGACATAAGCTGACAGAGAAATTCGGCGTACCGGTGGCCGCCGGACTGACAGCGGAGGTCGAGGCGTTAAAGGCAATGAAAATTAAAAAGCTCGTTGTCGGTACGCCCTATGAGGAAGAGATCAATCAGAGAT
>JAICEJ010000656.1 GCA_025924215.1 Candidatus Binatia bacterium | reverse complement strand
TCGACGACGTCCTTCACCGAATAGGGAAAGTGACAATCCCAATGGCAATAGTCCGAAGCGTAGAGAACCGTGTTTTCGCCGTTGGCGGCGAACACCCGATCGAGCCCGGTCTCTTCGGATTCGCAGGTGAGCACGACTTGTTCGCCGCGGATGATCTCGCTAGGGCGACGTTTCAACTCCGGCATTTGCGGTGCAAGCTTCTCGATGTGCTCATCAAAGCGCTCTGCCCAGAATGGCAGCCAGCCGGCGCCGCCTTCCATGAAACCTACGCGCAGCTTCGGATAGCGGTCAAAAACTCCCTCGCCGATCATGTGCATCATGGCGATCATGAGCTCGAAAGGAAACGCTGTCATGTGCACATAGACGTACTTGAAAAACCGCTCGCTGCCCGCGCCCATCACGCCGGAGACACCCGGAACGCCGTCGTGGCCGGTCTGCGGATGAACGCTCAAAGTCATGCCGAGAGACTGAGCGCAGTCATAAATCGGATCGAACATCACATCACCCATGTTGCGGCCGTAGACGTTGGTTGGCAGCATTGCGGTGACCGCGCCGGCTTTGGCGAGAAATTCCAATTCTTTAACCGCTGCTTGCGGCGCCTGGCACGGGATCAGGCCGACTGCAAGCAAGCGCTTGGGATCGGCGGAACAATACTCTAACAGCCATTCATTCACCGCGCGGCACAGCACAGCGGCGAGCTCACCGTTCATCAGCCCATTTACCGTGAGCGCTATTTGCGTGCCGAACAGCACGGCAACATCGATGCCTTCCTCATCCATATCCTTCAATCGCGCTAACGGGTCGACCATGCCAGGTCGATAGCCGCGCGCTTTTTCGGTCATCGGGCCGCTGACACCGGGACCGGGACCTTGAGAGGCGGACCAAAGACGTCCTTCCAACATGATGCGCGAGTTACCCTGGTTGTCTTTTAGTCGCACGGGAGCCTGCGAGCGCCACGTCTCAGGCATGCGGCTGGCGAGATCGACGTTGCCTTCGTACACATGGCCGTCAGCATCAATCACAAGCACATCGTCAAATTTATCCATGACCCGTTCCCCCCTGACCATTTTTCTGATGGCTTATCTTCACGACGGCGGTTCGGCAACAGGGCTGGCGAACTGTGCCGGCGTTTGTTGGCGAAATTAAAGGTGCTTAATCCAGCCAGACTCGTATCATTCAGAATAGCTTTGCTCAAGCGAGCAATTAAAGCTCCCATTAATTGCGTTTAGCGCCGTCCTTGATCTTCATACGACCTCGAAAATTGTTGCCGTTACCTGCTGATCATTTTGACGGGACAGGTGATTTCACGATTGAAGTTGCAGTTGACCCAACTATGCCGATCCGATATGCAACAGGCTGATGCAGCAAGCGCTGAAAGAGTGTCTTCAAGGAAAATTGCTCGAGCGATCCGAGGCGCTTGCCCTTTGTAACGTCGGAGCAGACGAATTGCACGAATTACTTGCCACCGCGGCGCAGCTTCGCGACGTGCACAAAGGCAGAGTCGTCACTTTTTCGCCGAAAGTATTTGTCCCCCTGACGAATTTGTGCCGCGACTTCTGCGGCTACTGCACCTTTCGCAAAGCGCCGGAGGAAGCCGGCGCCAAAACGATGACCCTCGAGGAAGCCGTTCGCGTGGCGCGCCATGGAAGATCCTTTGGCTGCACCGAAGTGCTTTTCAGTTTGGGCGACAAACCTGAGGCGATCTATCCGCAGATGAAGGCCTTCTTAGCCGAACGCGGGTTGCAACGCACTTTGGATTATCTCTATGAAGCCTGCCGAACGGTGCTTGAAGAAACCGAGTTGTTGCCACACGCCAATCCTGGGGTAATGGGCAGGGGTGACTTGCAGCGCTTGAAACTGGTGAATGCCAGCATGGGGTTGATGCTTGAGAGCACCAGCGAACGCTTGTTTTTGAGCGGCGGCGCCCACGATAATGCGCCGGACAAAAAGCCTAAGGTTCGTTTATGCACTCTTGAGCAGGCCGGCAAGCTTCGCATTCCTTTTACCACGGGTATTCTGATCGGCATCGGCGAGAGTTGGGCGGAACGCATCGATGCGCTTTTTGCGATTCGCACGCTGCATGAGCGTTACGGCCATATTCAAGAGGTGATTATTCAAAACTTTCGCGCCAAGCCGACTATCCCGATGTATCTTCATCCAGAGCCCGCGCCGGGGGACATGTTGAAAACCATCGCCTTGGCGCGTTTGATATTTGGTGGCCGCATGAATATCCAAGCGCCGCCCAATTTAACACCCGACGGTTATGAGCTCTACCTGGAAGCCGGCATCAATGACTGGGGCGGCGTATCGCCGCTGACCCCGGACTTTATCAATCCTGAAGCGCCATGGCCGGCGCTAGAGCGACTACGCGAAAAGAGCGCCTCGGCGGGATTCGAGCTGCGGGCGCGATTACCTATTTACCCTGAATACATTCATCAAGCCGATAGATTCCTATCCCCAAGTATTCTGCCCTATGTCGACCAACGATGCGGCGAGGACGGGCTGGTAAAAAACAATGGTCCACTGGGCAAAAACCCGGAGACTCAACCGCTCGACGTCTAGCCGTCGCGACCCGTTTAGCCATGATCCTAGCTTTAACCGGCGGTAGCGGCGGCGCCAAACTCGTTCAAGGCCTCGCGGCGGAGATCGACCCGGCCGATCTGACGGTCATCTGCAATACCGCGGATGATGCGATCTTTCATGGACTA
>JAICEJ010000655.1 GCA_025924215.1 Candidatus Binatia bacterium | reverse complement strand
CTACGCCATTGCGCATCCCGATGAGGCGCTCGATATCACGCTCAAGACCAACCCTGAACTGGACCGGGAATCCGCCCGCCTTTCGCTTCTTTTCGCTATTGACGCCATGATGACGAAAGCTTCGCAGGAAAAAGGCTTGGGCTACATGGAAGAGGACCGGATGGCGTTTCAGATCAAGCTCATGTCCGATCTCATGAAGTTCACTTTGCCAAAGGACGTATACACCAATCAATTCATTCAGAAGAAATCGGTCACAGTGCCTCCCGCGCTTGCAGCAGAACTGAGCAAATTACCGTAGTATGCCGGAGTCAATCCGCGTCGAACGGCTTTCCAAGGCCTATCGATCGAGGGATGGGAGTGAAGTCGAGGCGCTTCGCGAGGTTTCTTTTACCGTAGACCGCGGGGAATTTGTTTCCATCGTCGGCCAAAGCGGCTGCGGCAAGTCGAGCTTGCTGAAAATTCTTGCGGGCCTTCTTTTCAAGACCAGCGGCGTGATCTCTATCGAAGATCGCGAGCTGGACGGACCTCGCAGCGACATCGGCCTCATGTTCCAGAAGCCGCTGCTGTTGGAATGGCGCCGGGTGCTGGATAACGTGTTGCTGCCGGTGGAGATTTACCGGCTCGATCAGAAAGAGTATGAGAAGAAAGCGCGCAGGCTCCTCGAGACCGCCGGTCTAGCGGATTTCCTCACCAAGTATCCGTTTGAGCTTTCCGGCGGCATGCAGCAACGAGTTGCCCTCTGCCGCGCGCTCGTCGCCGAGCCTTCGCTGCTTTTAATGGACGAACCTTTCGGCGCGCTCGACACACTGACCCGGCAGAAGATGGGTTTTGAGCTACTCCGGTTGTGGGAAGAATGGAAAAGCACCGTCTTGTTCGTGACCCACGATGTTGACGAAGCCGTGATGCTGTCCGACAGGGTACTGGTGATGTCTTCCCGTCCTGGAACAGTCCTGGGCTCGTTCACGGTCGATCTCCCGCGACCACGTAAGATCTTCATCAAAGATACTGCTGAGTTCATCCACATTAGCAGCCGCATCCGGCGCTGCCTGTGGGAGGAAGCCGCCGATGCTTGAGGTGCTTCAAGCCGGAAGAGTCGCGCGCATAACCGTCTTCTATGCCGGCGCGATCCTCCTCTGGGAATTGCTGGTAAAACTGCTCGAGGTGCCGGACTGGCTTCTGCCCGCGCCTTCTCAGATCATTGACGTTATCGTCGACAAGAACCCGGTGATGCTGTCGCACACCCTGGTAACCTTGTACGAGAGCGTGCTGGGCTTTGCTCTCGCTTTGGTGCTCGGCGTTATATGCGCAATCGGGATCGTCCACTTCCCGCTCCTGCGTGACACGCTCTATCCGGGTTTGATCATGTTTAACTCTTTCCCGAAGGTCGCTATCGCCCCACTGTTTGTCGTATGGATCGGCATCGGCATCGAATCGAAGATCGCCAATGCCTTTCTCACGGCGGTCTTCCCGATCGTGCTTAATACCATCATGGGGCTCACCAACATGGATCCGGAATTGCTTGAGCTGGTTCGTTCGATGTCGAAGAGTCGCTGGGTCTTGTTCTGGAAAATTCGTTTGCCCCATTCACTCCCTTATCTTTTTGCCGGATGCAAGATCGCGATCTCGTTGGCCGTAATCGGAGCGATCGTCGGAGAATTCATCTCGGGAAGGTCCGGGCTGGGCTACCTGGTGCTCTCCGCCAACAACTATTTCAATACGCCGATGGCCTTCACCGCGCTTCTCTATCTGGTGGTGATGTCGCTGGCGCTTTACGGCTTGGTGATTTTGGCAGAGAAACTCATGCTTCCCTGGTCGCGCCGGGAAACTGTTGGGTGAACGGATCAATGACTCTATTGTTCAAAACGTTCAACCGCTTCGCTTCGTTGAAAGCGTTTTATCCGTAAACCTTTTCCAAACGAGTCATGAGCGCGCCGCGATCATTTTCCAGCGCATAGTAAGTCAAAGGCCAAATCAAAATGATCGTGTAACCTGAAATCGCCCGTACTCAACAGACGCGGAGTGACTTTTTATCAAACGAAATTAGCCGGGTTGGTTCTCTTCGAAAAGAGGGACAATCAACGGAGAGAGGCTAAAAAAATCAGTAAATTATCATTAAAAGGAGACCATCAGACTGCTCATCAGTCGTTCTTCCTCTATCCACGCAGTTCGTTTATACAATCCGGCTTACTTATAGCGCTAAACAGAGCAATGAACCCAGTAGCTGCCCCGGCGGTTTCATGTATTTGTGATTTTCATCGCGAACTCAATCTCTTGGTCTCCGACCAAGGCAATTTCCACTGCCCGCTTTGAAAACTTCTGTTCTATTACTTGCATCGACACTGCGACTCTTGGCGAGCTAAAGAGATTTGATGACTAGTTGCCTCAAGCTCCGAAAGCAGAAGCCAGGCTTCGCGAGAGTGGTGTAGGGCTTGACAGGTTAACTTGTAATCCGCTTTTTTTCCGCCAATCGCTAGTAACGTACCGGCCCGAAGGAATTTCATTCTAGCCCAATCAAAAGGAAAATCTTTGCGATTTATAACTTCAAACGCTCGGTTATACGCTTGATCTGCTGTTTCAAGTCTCTTAACGGCGCCCTGTCGAACTCCCAAGGCAGTGAGTGCCTGTGCCAAGTCCGCCTGTGTGAAGGCCCAGCTTACTGGGTCTGTGTCCGCGTTCGAATCTCTAAAACTTCATATAGTGTTTTGATCGCCTCTCTTAAGCTCTGATGTCCGGCG
>JAICEJ010000654.1 GCA_025924215.1 Candidatus Binatia bacterium | reverse complement strand
GCCGGCCTGGAGCTATTGGCGAAAAAAAACATGGATGTGCTTATCCTTGATGACGGCTTTCAGCACCGGAAATTAAAGCGCGATTTCGATCTGGTTTTGCTAGGGGAGGATGTCCCGGGATGGCTGTTGCCTTGCGGTCCGTTCCGTGAACCGACCCGCTCTCTGAGGCGGGCCAACTGTTTTTTGGTTACCGGGGCTGCTCAACGCTGGCAGAGATGGATTCAGGCGAACGGAGGGCGTCCCTCTTTCCAAGCGATGCTTCAGCCGCAGGCGCTGATCGGCTTCGAATCCGATCAGCGCAAAGAATACCCCCTTACCCTGCTCTACCGCAGTAAAATTCTGGCGGTCGCCGGAATTGCAAAGCCGACAAATTTCTATCAAACGATACACGAGTATGATGGCGACATCGTCGACACATTAGAATATCCGGACCATCACGACTACTCGGCTGCGGACTGGCAACAGATCAATCGGATCGCGCGCGACGTCGATCTTATCGTGACCACCGAAAAGGATATTCTGAAGTTGATGCGCTTCCCTTTTGCGCGGGGTAAGTTGTTGGCGCTGCGTGTATCGATGGCGGTGCCGCAGGAAGAAGATTTACTCGATCTCGTCATCGGCACTATCCGTAACCACGGTCTTCAGAACGAAGACGAACATAATCGCAATCCAGCGCTGTCAGTGTAATGCTTGATCGACCAGGCATTGCCGAACGGGATGGGCGAGCTGCCGCGAGCATCGAGTCATTCAGATAGCAGGAGGCTTAAAATGAAAGTGCTAGTCACAGGTGTTGCCGGCTTTATCGGCTCCCATTTGGCGGAGAAACTGCTCAGCGAAAAATATGACGTTGTCGGAGTCGACAAGTTTTTGGATAATTACCCCCGTCGATTCAAACAGAATAACCTTGGGGCACTTTTGAAAGACCCGAAGTTCAAATTTCTCGAGGAAGATCTCCTACAGGTAGATCTGAGGGAGCTTTTGAAGGATGCCTCCTATGTCTTTCATTTAGCCGCGCAACCCGGAGTTCGCTCTAGTTGGGGTGATGAATTCATCCAGTATAGTCAGAACAACATTATGGCGACTCAGCTACTTCTGGAAGCCGGTAAAGAATCCCGCGTCAAAAAAATTGTTTACGCCTCTTCTTCCTCGGTTTACGGCGATACTAACGATCTTCCCATGCGTGAGGAAGGCAATACGCGGCCGGTATCGCCCTACGGCGTCAGCAAGCTGGCGGCGGAACATCTTTGCTATCTCTATTGGAAAGCTTACGGCCTCCCAACAGTATCTCTGCGGTTCTTTACGGTGTATGGGCCGAGGCAAAGGCCGGACATGTTCTTTCACATATTTATGGATCGTCTGCGCAAGAATGAGGAAGTTCCCCTTTATGACGACGGCGAGCAAACCCGGGATTTTACTTATTGCGCTGACATCGTTGATGGACTTTTAGAAGCGGCGCTTTATCCGGGCGCGGGCGAAGTGTTCAATCTTGGCGGCGGTACTGAGAGCTCCGTTCTCAACGCGATCCATATTGTCGAAAAAATATCTGGCCGCAAGGCAAAGCTAAAGACCTTTGAACGGCAAAAAGGGGATGTACGGCACACCCGAGCGCGCCTTGATGCGGCCGCTGAGAAGTTACGCTATCGCCCCCAGATTAGTTTGGAAGAAGGATTAAGCCAGCAATGGCACTGGATTCAGAGGCTTGACGGTTGATAAGATAGTCTCATGTCAACCACGCCGCCTTATGAAGCATCATCAACAGGAGAGCAGTATGCTTGATTACTCTGAGGAAGATGTCGGCAATATCGTATTGCTGGAGCACGTCAATCTCGAGGTGCCGGACCAGGCTATGGCGATGCTTTTCTATATTGTCGGCCTTGGATTGACCCGTGATCCTTATCTGAACGTTGGCCTCGGCAATATGTGGGCTAACATAGGCGAACAGCAGTTCCACTTGCCGACCAGATCTGCGCAAAAAATCTCGGGTTACATCGATCTCGTCATGCCGGATCTCGAAGCGCTTGGAAAACGGCTTTCGTCAGTCGAAGCAGCGCTCAAAGATACGCAGTTTTCATGGTTGAGCAACCAGGATCACGTTGCCGTCATCTGTCCTTGGGGCAACCGGTTTCGCTGTTACGAGAGTGGCCCGGCCTTTGGCGATATGGCGCAGGGACTTGCCGCCGTTGATTTCAACGTGCCCGAAGGAACTGCAGCGGCAATCGCGAATTTCTACCAGAACGTACTCGCCGCGCCTGCTACCGTTGAAACTGATTCGGACTATCATGTGGCGCAGGTGAATATTGGGCGTAATCAATCTCTGCGTTTTCGGGAGTCGAAAGAATCGATTCCTCCTTACGATGGCCACCATATTGCGATCTACGTGGCAAACTTTTCACGGGCGTATAATTTTCTCAAAAGCCATCAGTTGATATCGGAAGATGTGCGCAATCACCAGTTTAGGTTCCAATCAATTATCGAAGCCGATAGCGGCCGCACTGTGTTTCTTCTGGAGCATGAGGTTCGAAGCCTGCACCACCCTATGTTCAACCGCCATTTCGTCAATCGCGACCCGGCACAGAGCCAGCGCAATTATCGGCGCGGCCGGGATGCTCTGATACCGTTTCGCTCATGATCGATGGAGCTTAGACGGGGTTTGCGCGTGTTTGACGTTCATTAGAAAATAGCCAGCTAGGGGGAATTATGCCGATCAGCAAAGAGCTGCTCGATATTTTGGCGTG
>JAICEJ010000653.1 GCA_025924215.1 Candidatus Binatia bacterium | reverse complement strand
GTGCGGGCTGCGGTGATAAAGCGAAGGATCTATATGATACCGCGCAGGGTGGAGGAGAAGCAGAACAACCAGCGGCACGCTACAAACTCTATCGGCAGATCGTAGAAGAATATCCCGACTCGCCCTACGCGAATCAGGCGTAGAATCGTTTTGGCGGAGTTGGAGAAGGCGCGTTAGAAATTCATAAAAGACCCTGCACGCCTTGCTTTTCTAAGCAAACAATCAAACCCTGACATCGTGGCGCATGCCTTTTACCTGATTGTTGAATGTTGATTGTTTGACGGGTCAGTACTAAGCGCAAGCTACGGAGGAGACATTCATGATCGCGAACGATCTCTTGCTTGACGCGTTTACACGTGTCCACGAGTCGCTGCACCGCACGTTGGGCGACATTACGCCGGAGGAACTGGTTAAAGAGCCGCATCCGTCGACCGGGTGGCTTGCCTGGCGCATCAGTCGAGTCATGGACAGCAATGTTTCCCGGCTGTCCGGCCGCGAGCAGTTGTGGATCGGTGAAGGATGGGCTGGCCGCTTCGGTATGCCGCCCGAACCGGCCGATTATGGGCGATCGGCCAGACACACGCGCGAACAAGTCAACTCTTTCCGCGCTTCCGCGCAGCAACTCCTCGATTACCACGATACGACGTATGAGCGGATGAAAACCTACCTTAGCTCATTATCTGGCGACGAATTTGCACGAGAGCTCGATGAACCCCAATACGACCTGCGGCCAACGGTAGCTGTGCGCTTGGTCAGCGTCTTGGAGAATGCCATGACCAACGAGGGGCAGATCAGTTATCTAAAAGCCTACCACCGCCTCGGCGGCTGGTTCCCGCGCGAGGCCAAGGATCCAGCGAGCCTCCGCTAGAGGCCGCTGGAGGCTCGTCTTCTCGCTCTGTTCGTTAGTCTTCACATATAGCGGAATGGCGTACCTTTTTTCTTTAGTTGTGTTCTTTATTTTGCTTCAACATCATTCCAGCGATTTCTTTTTTCGTTTGGCAGGCTGGAAAAGCTCAAGTTCCAACTTTGCCAGGCTGCTGCTGAGTCTACGCCTTAGGAAAAAGAACGCAGCGCACACGGGCTAAGAGTTTCACAAAAGGAAGTAACGTGGTTCCATTTAGGCTTCACGCACAACGTCACGCGGGTCTTTATCGTCTCGCAACGCAACGAACTTTGAGTGCCGTAAGTGCCCATCCGGCGTCCACTCGGCGAACTCGATCTGTGCCACTAACTCAGGCTTGAGCCAAATGCAGTTTTTCATCTCTTCACGGGTGAGCGAGAACTGAGTGCGTTTCTTCTCAGGCAGGTTCGCGAACGGACACAGAGGCGTCTCCAATCTTTTCAGCTTCTGCCATACTTCACGACGCAATGCAGGTACAAAGCCGTTTCTGACTTTAGCAGCATAGATCAGCTCATCACCGTCGTAATAGCCAACGATCAGTGCATCGAGCGGAGTGCCCGGCGTGAACCCGCCGATGACGAACTCTTGTGATTTGTTGATCTTGTATTTCAGCCACGCTCCACTGCGCTTGCCTGGTTCGTAGCATGAGGCTTTGCGCTTGGCGATGACGCCTTCGAAGCCAAACTCTTTGACAACGCTAACTAGTTCGGCAGGCGTTGCGTCTATGCTCTCGGATAACGAAACTGCCGATGCTTTTCGGGTAAGGGGTTTCATTATATCGCTCAGCACTTCGCGCCGTTTGGAGAGTGGCTCGTTGATTAAGTTGATCCCGCGATGGATCAATACGTCAAACGCATAGAACAGCAATGCCTGTGCTTGCGAGCGATGATGTTGCAGTAGGTTGAACGAGATGCGCCCGTTCCCGTCAATGGCGACGATTTCGCCGTCGATCAGTGTACGTGGCAGGAGCTGTTCACATGCTTTGGCAATGTTAGGGAACTGCGCCGTGAAGTCATTGCCGCGCCGAGACCACAAAGTTACTCCCGCAGTGTCTCTGCCAGCTAAACAGCGGTAGCCGTCGAATTTCACTTCATAAAGCCAGTCGTTGCCTTCGGGTAGCTGCTGGACGAGCTGCGCGTACATTGGTTCGGCGAACCGAATCGTAGCCGCTCTTCTGGCGGATTTAGCTGTTTGTGCCTTTGGCATCTCGACGGGGTTACGACGTGAAGAGCGCCCAAGCGATTTTGTAGCCGCAGGTGGCGCAGCGCCCATGGACCGGCTGATAGCCGCTGCCATTGGACGTAGCGATCGTAACGCCCCAGTAGTTACCGCACTTGGGGCAATTCCTGGCGAGGTAAACGGCCATATAAGAAGTTTAACTCCTTCAAGTGGCGCGCTCAAACGTTCCTGAGCATCAACAAGGAGCTCGGAGAGGCAGGGGTGACAAAAAAGAGCTGTGGATAACTGACGGCTACTAGTCGGCTGAAGGGTGAAAAAATGCCACTGATAGCAAAGATCGGCAGTGCTCCGGGAAGCCCGTACCAATGCATTTTCAGAAATGCGGAACCGTTTTGCGAAACCTGAGAACTTACAGGATAAAGCGTATGACAGAGAGGAAGGAGAGAAACTGTCTGTACGATCACAGGAAATTTAGTCGAATTTTTAGGCAATTTGGTGAAAGCCGCTTCTATTTAGGCTCGGAGGCTTAACAGGCGAAGTCTATCCACAGGGTTATCCACATTTTCATGGAAAGTCCCCGCAGATCATATAATCATCGAGGCCCGAACAACTACACGGTAACGGAGGGCTCATGCCGAGGACGCATGGACGCAAGATACCAT
>JAICEJ010000652.1 GCA_025924215.1 Candidatus Binatia bacterium | reverse complement strand
TGCGCTTCTTGTGATCGCCGGTTCGTTGTTCCTCGTCGATGAGCTTGTCGAATTCCGGATTGTTGTAGTTGATGCGCTTGGAACCGCCGGTGCGAAAGTATTGATCGAAATAGACGTCGGCGTCGCTGCCGTTGCTGCCGGCGTAGTAGAACGGCAACTTGCCGCCGTTGACGCCGTCCTTGCCCCAGTAGATGGCGTACTCCTGCGGTACCAGTTCGACTTTGATGCCGACCTTGCTCAACTGAGCCGCAATCACTTCGCAAACCTCTCTGCCCTTGAGGTGGCGGTCCGGCGCCAAATAGAGCTTGGTCTCGAGTCCATTCGGATAACCGGCTTTGGTTAACAGCTCGCGCGCTTTTTTCGGGTCGTAAGGATAGCGGTTGATCTTCGGGTCGAAGCCCACCCAGTTCGAGCCCAGCGGCCCGTTCACCACCGCGCCGTGGCCGTCGTAGATGTGTTTCAACATGACTTGGGGATCGAGGGCATAGTTGATCGCCTGGCGCAGGAGCTTGTTGTCGAAAGGTTTCATCTGCACGTTCATGCCGAGAAAATACATGCGAAAGCCGACCACCTTCTGAATCCGAACGCGCGGATGCTTGGCGATGCGGTCGACGTCCTCGATGGGCACATTGCTGATCAGATCCGCCTGCCCCGCCAACAGTCCCGCCACGCGCGCCGCTTCTTCCTTGACGCCCTTGATAATGACCTCGCGGATCTGCGGCTTCGCGCCCCAATAGTCGTCATTGCGCCGCAGCACCAAGTTGCCGCCGCGCTGCCAGCTGACGTATTTGTAGGGTCCCGTGCCCGCCGTGGCGCTGTCCAGATCGTCGCCGTATTCCTTCGAAAGAATAAACCGAGTCTCCAGACGGGTGGGCAAAAGCGCGTTGGGAGTCTTGGTCGTAAGAACGACCGTGTAATCGTCCGGTGTGTCCACCTCAACGCCTTGCACGTACGCCCCCTGCAAGCTGCGCTTGTCGTTCTGCAATTTATCGATGGAGTAGGCGACGTCCTTCGAGGTAAACGGCGCGCCGTTATGAAAACGCACTCCTTTGCGCAGATGAAAAATCCACTTGCGTTCCTGAAATTCCCACGACTGAGCGAGCACGCCGACGTATTCATTGCGGTCGTAATCCATTTGGATCAGCGGCTCGATCATGTGGCGCCAGATCCCCGTGATGCCGCCGCCGCTGTAACCGTAGGGGTGGAGCGAGTCGAGACTGACGCCTTGATAAATGACAATGCGATCTTTAGTTGCCGCCCAAGCCTTTGGAGTGAAGGCAGGCGCGAAGAGAGTTCCCAATCCTAGAGCCGCGCTCTGCCGCAAGAATCCGCGCCGATCGATCGCTGTGCCATGTCTCCGCATTGAAGTTCTCCCGCGCTAAAGTGAGCCCGTTATATTCACCCTGCGACGAGCCTGTCAATGAAATTCCACGGGTATTAAGGATCGTGTGGGGGGGGGAGATTGCGGGACGATGGAGATGGAAATTCGCGGTTAGAAAAGGTAATGCCTACGCAAGCAAGACTCGATAGTCCAGGAACCCTGCACCATGTGATGGTTCGAGGCATCGAAAAGCGATGGATTGTCGCACTGAAAAGGCGAACTCGATGTCTTCATGACTGGGCGGAAAAGAAGCAGCAAAGAGCACGGAATTGCAAGTACCACTAATCACTTCGGACATCGGATTACACTGAAACTTCCCCTGAGTAGATTTCGGCATGTGCGTTTGGCCCTATTCGGTCTTTTTCGTGCGGATAACTCGTCTGCATTTCGATTGCATTCTCTTGCTGCATCTGAGCAAGTCACTTCAGTGCCAGGAACCGAGACCTGATCAAGGTAAGGCCTCGGGCTTAGAAGCTTAGTCTGCCCATTACGCTATTCAGTTAATGCGGTTTCGGCCTCCAGCGATTAGATGATTACCTAAAACCACTTTTAAGCAAAGGAGAGCACGCACAGACAAAAGGAGGCCATATGTTCGAAGTTGCGGAAGCATACGAAGAGAGGATGGGGCGGTGGAGCCGACAGTTGGCGCCGTTGTTCGTGGAGTTTGTCGGTGTTCGGGATGGTGAGAAGGTGCTCGATGCTGGATGTGGCACTGGCTCGCTGTCAGCGACACTGGCCAGAGTCACGCGGGCCTCGAAAATTCTCGGCATCGATCCTTCCAAGGGGTTCATTGAATATGCGCGGACACAAGTTGCCGATCCCCGTGTGACTTTCGATCTCGGTGATGCGCAAAGCCTGCCTTACCCGGATGCCTCTTTCGACCGTTGCATGGCTCTACTCGTGGTTGACCACATTCCAGATGCTCCGAAGGCCACGACAGAAATGCGCCGCGTTACCAAAACTGCGGGGGTCGTGGCGACCACCATGTGGGACCGTAGCCGCGACAACGAGCTTTACGGCTGCTTTTGGGATGCCGCGGAAGCGACTGATACGTCAGCGAAACGGCCTTTCGGGAGACAAGGATCGTATGGTTCTGCCGAAGCACTTTCACAGCTCTGGAACGGCGCTGGTTTAACCGACATCGAAGCTACAGACTTTTCGATGCGGTGCCAGTTTTCTTCGTTCGATGAGCTGTGGCAACGTTGTTTGAATGCCGACGGCGCTGCCGGTCTGTACATGGAGCGTCTATCGGCAGATGGTCGTGAAGTGTTGAGAAGGAAGATACGCCAGAATGTCTTGGGCGATAGGCCCGATGAACCTTTTTCGCTCAAGGCTAAAGCTTGGGCCGTTCGCGGAATCGTG
>JAICEJ010000651.1 GCA_025924215.1 Candidatus Binatia bacterium | reverse complement strand
TGTGACTTTTTTTATTTGGAAATTTGAAGGCTCGTTGGCTCTGGTGCTGATATTAACATTTGCCCTGGGAGTTTTAGTGACTTTGTTGATCTCGATTCCCGCTATCGTAAAAAGAAGATCGTCAATTTCACGTCAGACGAAGAAAATAGAGGAGCTGGAGAATCGATCCCGCGAAAGGCCCCCACCGCCACCGTCACCATGACAGTTACCCTGCGGCAATAATATCTCACTTCCTGACACCGGCCGCTGGATCCTGACGGGCTTATTCCCGTTTCTCCCACCGTGCGATCAAGCCCAGCAAATCGCAGACGCGATTGGAGTATCCCCATTCATTGTCGTACCAACTGAGACACTTTAGATATCTACCGCCCGTAACGCTGGTAAATGCCGGGTCGAAAATAGAGGAGTGCGAATTCCCTATGACGTCGGATGATACGACGGGTGTTTCCATGAGTTGCAAAATGCCTTTCATCCGTTTCGACTCCGCCGCGGATTTTATCGCGCCATGAACGTCCTCGGCACTAACGCGTTTCTGGAGCTCGACGAACAAGTCGACCACGGAGCCATCGGGCACCGGTACCCGCGCGGCGATTCCGTCCAGCCGTCCTTTCAATTCAGGCAAGACCTCGCCCACCGCCTTGGCCGCTCCGGTGGATGTCGGTATAATATTTTCCGCCGCGGCGCGGCTCCGCCGCCAATCCGAGTGCGGCACGTCGGCGAGGCGCTGATCGTTGGTGTAGGCGTGCACGGTATTGATGATTCCTTCCACGATACCGAAAGAATCGTGGAGCACTTTGGCCAGCGGCGCAAGACAATTGGTGGTGCAGCTCGCGTTAGAAATCATCCTGTGCTCGGGCTTGAGCCCGTCATCGTTGACGCCGATTACGACGGTATAATCGATCTCATCCTTCGCCGGAACAGTCAGCACCACTCGCTTGGCTCCCGCATCCAGATGCTTGGCAAGTTGTTCCCTGCTAGTGAATATTCCCGTCGATTCGATGACGACGTCGATGTCGATCTCGCGCCAAGGCAGTTTGAGCGGGTCCTTTTCACGAAGCATGCGCGTCCGACCGTGCGATGTCACCAGTTCATTGCCTTCGAGCCGCAGGGCGCCCTCAAAACGACCCATCACGGTGTCATAGTTGAGCAAGTATCGCAGCGCGTCGTGGTCGAAAAGGTCGTTGATCGCAACCAGTTCGGCGTCCGCCCGCTTATCGAGAATACGGAACACAGAACGGCCGATTCGACCGAATCCATTAATGGCAACTCTCATCGTCCACCTCCGATGGCATCGAGCCTGCCATAGTGCCGAACCACTTCGAGCACGCGGCACGCATGCCCCAGGCTCTCATACCAGGCCAGCACTTTGATTATTCTTTTTCCTGCTTTAATGGTGGCGAGCGAATCGAAGAGCAAGGATTGCCGGCAACCGATGACATCCGAAGAAACAATCGGATCATCGGTCACGCCGATCAACGTCGGATGATCGGCAGCGGCGGCGCGCATAGCTCCGTTCACTTGCTCGGCCGTGACGGTGCCAGCCTGCATGACGCAGTTAACATCGAGCAATGATCCGCGTTGGACCGGCACGTTAAGGGCGTAACCGCTCAACTTTCCCTCAAACTTGGGCAGAACAAGCTCCACCCATCGCGCGGACTCATTGTTGTTGGGGATGATATTCTCCGCCGCGGACCGGCTGCGCCGGAAATCTTTGTGTGCATAATTCTGCAGCGACTGATCGCTACTATAGGCGTGGACCGTCGTCATCGATGCGCAGTCGACTCCTAAGGCCTGATCCAGAGATTGCAATAAAAGCGCAAATGCATTGGTGGTCGCGGAACCGGCCGAAATCATTTTGTCCGCGGCGGCGGCGCTCCCTTCATTGATTCCCGGTACTACGATACGGTCGATTGATTCCGCCGGCAGCGACGCCAGAATGACCCGCGGGGCACCGGCGCGCAGATGGGCCTCCATGTCCCGACGACTCCGATATCTGCCCGTGGCATCAACGACACAGTGGACGTTCAGAACATCCCATGGAACCTCGTCCGGCCGGGCAAGCTGGAGCATTCTTGTGCGGAACTTCTCGTTGATCAGGTAATTGTCCTGGAGCTCGCAGGGCGCCTCGTCCACGCCGTCGCTATTGAGCAGGTACTGAATGATTTCCGGTTTGCCGATATCGGCCACCGCGACGATTTCGATATCATCTATTTCCCGCGCAAGGTGATACAGGTGCCGCCCAATTTGGCCCAATCCCATAATGCCGATTCGGATTTTACCATTACGCATTTGGCCGCCTCCGTTTCCGCAAAATTAAGCGCTCGAAGTTGGCGTTATCCATAGCCGAGAACTCTAACAACCGATCAACCAAAAGAAAATGCTTTTCTGAGGAAATCGTCAAACTGGAGGTGTAAAGGGGACAGGCTACTTTTTTATCTACTTCCTCATTTCTCTGAGACTGGTGATGCGAAGCTTCAATCAGAAAGTGAAAGTGATTCCGCATCAGAGCGAAAGCAAACATCTTAACTGAGTGCGCGCTTTTGCTAGCGCGAGGATGGAAAGAAAGGCTTGGTAATTTTGAGCTTTATGAAAGATAGTTGCGCGACCGTTTCCTCGGTTGATCACATGATAAATAAAACCAGCCTGTTGCGCACGCGGGCTTCTCGGCACCGCAGGGCTTTATCAGTTAGGCGAACGTGATCACAAAGATGAAAGTAACCTGTCCCCTTTAACCCCTTCATTGACG
>JAICEJ010000650.1 GCA_025924215.1 Candidatus Binatia bacterium | reverse complement strand
CAGTGGCTGGCCCAAGAGAAAGGCGTAGAAGGTCAGGTGATCTTCTACAACCGGTTTGTCAGTTTAGAGGAGCTCGTTGAGTTTATCGGCGTCACGGATATTTACATCACCCCTTATCTCAATCCCGCTCAGATCGTCTCCGGTACGCTCGCTTATACCGTGGGTGCTGGCAAGGCCGTTATTTCGACCCCGTACTGGCATGCCGAAGAGATGCTCGCCGAAGAGCGCGGCGTGCTGGTACCGTTTCGAGATTCGACGGCGTTGGCCGAGCAGGTTATTGAACTATTGGACAACGAGGCAAAGCGCAACGCAATGCGCAAGCGCGCCTATCTGTACGGCCGCGAGATGATCTGGCCGCAAGTCGCGCGTCAATACATGAATAGTTTTCAACGGGCTAAGGTAGAACGGCGCCACTTCAGTCCTCCCGGCTTCGTGGTCAAAGCGTTGGATAAAAGTCCGGCCGAGCTGCCGTCCCTGAAACTTGATCACTTACGCCGTATGACCGACGACACCGGCATGTTGCAGCATGCTATATTTACCGTGCCCAACTACTGCGAAGGCTACACGATCGACGATAACGCTCGCGCTTTGATGGTGAGCACGCTGTTAGAAGAACTTGGCACTGAAGAAACGGCGGACTTAACCTCACGTTATTTCGCTTTTGTCTGGTACGCCTTCAATACCGAAACCCGGCGCTTTCGCAACTTCATGAGCTATCAGCGCAACTGGTTGGAAAAAAATGGTTCCGATGACAGCCACGGCCGAACCTTATGGGCGCTAGGTACCGTGCTGGGCCGCTCCAATACGCCTTCCCTCCAGAGTATGGCCGGTTGGGTCTTCGAAAAAGCGCTACCCGCCATTCTGAAGACCACTAGCCCACGGGCATGGGCGTTCGCGCTGATCGGCATCGATGAATATCTGCACCGCTTTGCCGGTGACCGCAGAGTCACCCAAACACGCGAGGAATTGGCCGGGCGGCTGCTCAGGTTGTATCAAAAAAATCGCGCGGAGGAGTGGCGCTGGTATGAGGAGTCGCTGACCTACTGCAATGCCGCGCTGCCGCATGCATTACTTATGTGCGGACACGGAATGCCGAACAATTCCATGACCGACGCCGCTCTGGAATCGCTCCAATGGTTGGCCAATTTGCAGCGAGCCGACACCAGTGGAGGTCATTTCGTGCCTATCGGTTCGAACGGATTTTATCGGCGCGGAGGCGAGCGTGCGCGCTTCGATCAGCAGCCGGTGGAGGCGCAAGCCATGGTATCGGCCTGCCTCGCCGCACATCGGGTGACAGGAGATAAGAATTGGCAAAAAGAAGCGCGGCGCGCCTTTGACTGGTTTCTCGGGCGCAACGATTTGAATCTGCCGATTTACGATCCGACAACCGGCGGATGCCGCGACGGCTTGCATCCGGATCGCCCGAACGAAAATCAGGGCGCCGAATCCTCGCTCGCCTTTCTCCAGGCGGTGCTCGAACTGCGCTTGGCTGAGACGACCTTACTGTCCGTTGAAACAGGAGCTCGATGACCAACCAACATCAGGAACTTTTTCGCCGTCAGAAAACCAATCCTATACTGAGCGCTACCAATTGGCCCTATCCAATCAACAGCGTTTTTAATCCGGGCGCGACTTTGCTGTCGGATGGCACGACTCTGCTGTTGTGTCGCGTCGAAGACAGGCGCGGCCATTCTCATCTGACTGTCGCTCGTTCTACCAACGGCGTGGACAATTGGCAGATCGAATCACGGCCTACTTTCCGAGCCGACCCTGAACAGTTCCCCGAAGAGCTATGGGGCATCGAGGATCCACGCATTACCTATGTCCCTGAGTTGAGCAAATATGCTGTCGTTTATACCGCTTTCACGCGCGACGGGCCGGGAGTTTCACTTGCACTCACCGAAGATTTTCATGAATTCGAGCGGTACGGCGTCATCATGCCGCCGGAAGACAAGGATGCGGCTTTGCTTCCCTACCGGATCGAAGGGCAGTGGGCCTTGATCCACCGCCCGGTCAGTGCTCCACGGGCGCACATGTGGTTGTCTTATTCACCGGACCTACGCCACTGGGGCAATCACAAGTTGATGTTAGAGGCACGTCGCGGTGCATGGTGGGATGCCAATAAAATCGGTCTCTCGCCGCCACCGATCGAAACCCCTCAAGGGTGGCTGGTGATTTACCATGGCGTACGCCATACCGCGTCGGGCTCCATCTACCGACTGGGCCTTGCTCTATTTGATTTGTACGCCCCGGAACATTGCTTGAAGCGCGGCGACGAATGGATTTTCGGCCCGCAAGAAACTTACGAGCAGCGCGGGGACGTCGACAACGTTGTATTTCCATGCGGGTACACGTTGGCGCCCGACGGCGATACTGTTCGGGTATATTACGGCGCTGCGGATACCAGCATCGGGCTGGCGACAGCTAGTTTGCGCGCGATGCTGGAGTGGCTTGAGAAGCATCAATCAAAAATCGTCGAGCGCTAAAAATTTTTTGTAAATGCGGCGCGCGTAATTGCGAGCGTCTTCATCGGAGGTTACCGTGAACAATAATCTTCTATACAAGAATTATTTCATCGGTTGTGAATCATTCCAGCGCGAAAAGCACGGCAGCTGGGTTCCACAATACACAATTACCCGGCAGGTAACCGAAGCAAACGATTTCCCGTCACATCAGTATCAATTCAGTCACACATTGCCGACTAAGAATGAGGCCGACCGTTACGCGGCGCAAAAAGCACAGGAAT
>JAICEJ010000649.1 GCA_025924215.1 Candidatus Binatia bacterium | reverse complement strand
TTCTGCATAATCCATCACCATTTTCACCGGCCGGCCACTCTTCAGCGACAGCAGGTAGCAGACCGGCACATCCATGAAATCGCCTTTGCCGCCGAAGCAGCCGCCGATATAACAAGGATGAACCGTGAACTGCTCAAGGCCTTTGCCAAATGCCGTGGCGACTTGTTCGCGCAGCGCGAACGGCACTTTCGAGCAAGCCCAGATGTCGGCATTATTTTCAGCTTGTGCTTGGACAACGCAAGCGTGCGGCTCTATATAAGCCTGATGGACCGGTCTGGTGGTAAAAACATTTTCGACGACGATGTCGGATTCGCGAAACCCCGCTTCGACATCGCCTTTCTTCCAGTTCATGTCGACAAAAACGTTGCTCGGCGCTTCAATCGGATGAAGCAAGCCCCGATATGCGGTTACGTTCGGATGAAGCAGCGGCGCGTTCGGCTCGATCGCTTGGAGCGGATCGAGCAGCGGTTCCGTCTCTTCATACTCGACTTCGATGAGTTCGATGGCTTGTTCGGCAATCGCCTCGCTGTCGGCCGCCACCGCCGCTACTTTCTCGCCGATAAACCTGACAGCGCCGTCGGCGAGGATCGGCATATCGTAGATTTTCCGGCCGATCAAAAGACCTTCGACGTCTTCGCCAGTGGCAACCGCATGCACGCCGGGCAAAGCCAACGCGCGGCTGGTATCGATCTTGGTGATGCGGCCGTAGGAAATCGGACTTCGCAGAACTTTACACCAGAGCATTTCCGGCAACACTACGTCGGTGGCATATAGCGCCCGGCCCGATACTTTTTCCGGACCTTCCAGACGTTGCGTCGGCGTGCCGATGAGATTGCGAATTTTGTTATTCGGATGATCGGCCGTTTTCACTTCATTCCCTGCCGGCGCAATCCAGAGCGGCTTGCAGGCATACGCCGTGCAGATCCACAGCCGTTAGGCCGCAATATTCCAGACTGTAGCCGGGCCGCGCGGTCGCCATGCCGTCTTCGAAGAGCCGCTGCAAAACCAGCCGTCTGAAACTGCCGTGACCCATCACGCCATCGTGCTCCTCGAGGTCGGCCTCTTCATGAGTGGAAAAATAGACCGCCTGCTCCCGGGTTAAACCGTAATGCGCCGTCAGCGCTTTAAAAAATTCCGCCGACCAGTAGCCGGTCTGCTCTTCGGTCGCGCCAGCGGCATAGAACTCGGCCACGGTTCCTTCCCAAAGAATCGATCGTTTGAAATCGAGCTTGGCGCGAAACTCGGCCAGCATCGGCGCGAGAAAAATCTCATCTTCAGCAATGCCCAGCGCCTTGGCGGTTTCCAATACGACGTGGACGTGACCGGGGGGTTTGGGATGAATCAACTCATCGGCCAGCTTTGCTGCCATGGGCGCCATGAGGTCTCGATGCTTGCGGAAAAAAGAAATGTGCTTGTGGTAAGACGCAGCCTCCAGGGTGTTGATCTCGATCGTATACGAGCCCCAGTTCTTAAAAAAAATCCTCAAGGCCTTCTCCGGAAGCTTTCCCGCTCGCAACTGCTTCATAAAGGGCCCGTCGGTCACTCTCTCCTGCCAGCGCTTGGCGACTTTGCGATAATGTTCATCGACCAGCGCTTTGGCTTGCCGGTTATCCATCGAGGTCGTCATCTGATTCTCCTGTATCTGTTAATTGTGACTGCGAACGATCCGTTTTCCCTCGGTCCGTTCGAGATACCGAACGAATACATACTTATTCTCCAGAGGGTCCATATCCGTCCGCGGAATGCGGCGATGCTCGCTGCTTTCTTCCACCTTGCATACGACAAATTTCAATCGGTTCTCTTTCATCGCCGTCGTCATTTCCTGTTTAAACGATTGAAGGTCGCGCACAGTCACAGCATCTTCGATGCCGGCGGCTTGCGCCATCTTGGCGAGGTCGGTTTTGCCCGCAGTGGCTGTCGGTTCACTGATCCGGGTGCCGCTGTAGGAAGCGTTGTCGAAAACGAAAACTATCAAGTTGTTTAAATCGAGATTGGCCAGGGTCGGCAGATTGAACAAGGACAAAAGAACGCTGCCGTCCGATTCCAAGACGATAACTTTTCGCTGCGGCCGAGCGACAGCCAGGCCCATGCCAACCCCCAGCGCCGTGCCCATGGTGCCGACCAGAAGATTGCCTTCGTGCTTGGATAAGTGTGCCCACTCTATTTTCTGCCCGCTTAAAGAAGTCACGACAATCTGGTCCGTAATCAGCGGCGCGAGCAACTCAAAGCAATCGAATCGGATCATCGGGTAAAATCTCCGCTAAACAGAAGAGCCACCGGAAGCTTGAGCGCCTGAGTGTGGCGTGCCGCGTCTTTGATGCAAATTTCCAGATTGTCACCGGTTTCAACCAGCCGGTACTGAATCTCCAAGGCGTCGAGCACCGGCGTCACATACGCTCCCGAAACCGCATAGACGGAATTGTTGCGCTGATCGGCAAAACTACCCAGATGGGCGATCAGCAGCAGGAGCGGCACTCCGAAACGTTTTGCGATCGATAAGATGCTGTAGCAGGAGACGTAGAGCCCGGTGCATTCCATGTAAACTGCAACTTGCTTGCCGCCCAAAGCCGCGCCGGCGCCGATCGTAATCGCCTCGGCTTCGCTGGAAACCGCAATAAGCTGGAACGAATCGTCGTTTCTAATCAGCGGCAGGATCTGGCTAAGCCTGGTTTCAGGCAGATAGGTGATCACGTCGATGCCGGCTTCATGTAAGCTCGTGACGAGTTTTTGCGCTAGTTCTTGTTCCATAC
>JAICEJ010000648.1 GCA_025924215.1 Candidatus Binatia bacterium | reverse complement strand
GGATAATGGCTCTTTAAATAGGCGGTCTGATATGAGACCAGCGCGTAGGCCGCCGAGTGTGATTTATTGAAACCATAGCGGGCAAAGGTTTCCATCTGATCGAAGATCTCTGTGGCGGTCTTCTCGTCGATATTTTTCTTGCGCGCGCCTTCGACAAACCTTTCCCGCTGGGCGGCCATTTCCTCAGGATCCTTTTTGCCCATGGCGCGCCGCAGGATATCGGCATCCCCCATGGTATAACCGCCGAGGATTTGGGCAATCTGCATCACCTGTTCTTGATAGACGATGACGCCGTAGGTATCTTTAAGGACCGGTTCCAGATGTGGATGCAAATACTTGAAATTCTCTTTGCCATGCTTGCGCTTGATGTATTCTTCAGCCATGCCGCTATCCAAAGGACCTGGCCGATAGAGCGCTAGAATCGCCACCAGATCTTCAAAGCAATTTGGGCGTATCTTGACCGTCATTTCGCGAATACCGGTGCTTTCCAGCTGGAATACTCCAGTGGTGTTGCCCTTACAAAGCAGCCGGTAGGTTTTCTTGTCCTCTAATGGGAGTCGTTCAAGATCGATCTTCACACCCTGGGTCGACTCGATCAGCTTGAGGCAATCATGAATCAACGTCAGCGTCTTCAAACCGAGAAAGTCAAACTTTACTAGTCCTATTTTTTCGACACAGCTCATGTCGAACTGAGTTACGATGCCGCCTTCTTTATCGACAAACAGCGGCAGATGATCGACCAACGGTAAATTCGAAAGCACGACGCCCGCTGCGTGCGTCGAAGCGTGCCGCACCAAACCTTCTAAACGTAGAGCGTGCTCGATCAACGTCTTGACCCGGGGATCGCTCTTCATCAACTCCGGCAAGCGCGGTTCCATTTTCATGGACTCCGTCAGCGGATAATCAAATCCCTGCTTTGGCGCCGGGATCAATTTTGCGATCATATCGGTTTCGGCAAAGGTAAACCCCAGCGCACGGCCTACATCTTTGATGGCCGCCTTGGCTTTCAAAGTTCCGAAAGTCGCGATCTGCGCGACTCGGTCGGCACCGTACTTGTCCTTGACATACTGAATCACCTGCGCTCTGCCGCGAATGCAGAAATCGACGTCGATATCAGGCATCGAGCGGCGCTCGGGATTGAGGAACCGCTCGAAAAGCAAAACGTGACGAATAGGATCCAAATCGGTGATCTTGAGAGCGTAAGCCACCAGACTGCCGGCCGACGAGCCGCGTCCCGGTCCCACCGGGATCCCGTTCTGTTTCGCATAGTTGATAAAATCGGCCACGACGAGAAAGTAGCCCGGAAACTGCATTCGCTTGATAACCCCGAGCTCGTATTCAAGTCGCTCTAAGTAGCTGGCTCTGAGCTCGGGCTCCTCGATATCCGCAAGTCTCTCTTTGAGACCACTGCGGGCGAGTTCGTCGAGATAATCGTCTAGACTGATCTCTTTGGGAGGAGTGTATGTTGGAAAATGATATTTGCCGAATTCCATTTCGACGTGGCAGCGCTCAGCAATTTCTAAGGTTCGCTCCACGGCTGCCGGACAGTAGTCGAATCCGCTGATCATTTCTTCCGCTGACTTGAGATAAAGCTCATCGGTCTCGAGCTTGAGCCGATTATCGTCGGTAACTGTTTTGCCGGTCTGCACGCAAAGAAGAACATCGTGCGCGTGAAAATCATCACGCTCTCCGTAGTGGCAATCATTTGTCGCCACGACCGGGACTGATAAGTCTCGGGCCATTTCAACCAGCAATCGATTGACCTTCTCCTGTTCCGCCAGCTTATTGTCTTGAATTTCTATGTAGTAGCGATCGCCGAAGATCGATAGATAGCTCTCTGCTGCGGTTTTGGCTTTTTCGACATTGCCGGAGCTCAGCGCCTGGGAGACTTCGCCTTGCAGGCAGGCACTCAGCGCAATCAAGCCGCCGTTAAGCTCCTTGAGCAATTCTTTGTCTATGCGCGGCTTGTAGTAGAACCCTTCCATGTAGCCCAGGGAGACCAACTTGCACAGATTACGGTACCCATCCCGATTCATGGCCAAAAGGATCAGATGATTATTGTACTCTTTTGGTCCTCTATCGACGCCCTTTTTTTCGAACCGACTAGTCGGCGCAACATAAATTTCGCAGCCGATGATCGGCTTGATACCATGGCTAATCGCCTCACGATAAAATTCGACGGCGCCAAACATGTTGCCATGATCAGTCATAGCCACCGCCGGCTGCTTGAGCATCTTTATGCGGTGAAATAGCTTGTCGACCTTATTGGCGCCATCAAGCAAACTGTATTCGGTGTGACAGTGAAGATGTACGAAACCGGAGTGTTCCATTGCGGTACTCATGACTTAGCACAATGGCAGGGACCCGACAATTCGATGATGCAATTTCGCTTCATGAGACGCTTCCAGGTTCCGGCCAACGCCCGTCTTCAATAAAATCTCGTAGAATTTCACGAAGTATATTCGCGAACTTGAGGCGATCTAATTCATCGGCTCCAAGGCTCATCATTCGCTGTCCTTCATTCAGTGTGAGCTGCGCGGACGATTGATCAATTTGCGCCCAATAAATGTGTTTGATATTCGGATAAACATCGCCTCGGGCGCAATGATAAACCCGAAACAAATTCCATCGCTTTAATTGGACTCCCACCTCTTCCCTCACTTCCCGCACCAAAGCCTGTTCAGGAGTCTCGC
The DNA here is from genome assembly GCA_025924215.1 of Candidatus Binatia bacterium. Lineage (GTDB taxonomy): Bacteria > Desulfobacterota > Binatia > UBA9968 > UBA9968 > WHTF01. The sequence goes on along the minus strand of JAICEJ010000648.1, from coordinate 63 downwards.
CAGCTTCCAAATGGCCGCCAAAGAGATCCCAGTGATTCGGGAAAGGAATGGCCGGGTTATCGT
>JAICEJ010000647.1 GCA_025924215.1 Candidatus Binatia bacterium | reverse complement strand
GAAGCGCCTCTTAAGATTGCCTTCTTCGGGGCCGAAGGAACCTATTCGCATCTTGCTGCGCGGGAGAAATTTGGTTCCACAGTAACGCTGCTGCCGACTGCCAGTATCAGCGAAGTGTTTCAGGAGGTGAGCCAGGAGAGTGTTTCGTTCGGCGTTGTGCCGATTGAGAATTCCACCGAAGGTGTGGTGGCGCACACGCTCGACGTACTGGTCGATTCCGAGCTCAAGATCTGCGCCGAAATTTATCTTGAGATTCATCACAATCTCTTGTCACGCACCGGGCGAGAACAGGATGTCAAGCGCATCGTGTCTCATCCCCAAGCTCTTGCGCAATGCCGGCAGTGGCTAACGCGTCATTTGTCGACCGCAAAGCTAGACGAGGTGGCGAGCACCGCGCACGCGGCAATGATCGCCGCCGGTGATAGATCCGTCGGCGCAATCTCCAGCGCGTTGGCGAAGGAGGCATACGACCTGCAAGTCATTGCCGCCAATATCGAGGACCACCCAAACAACATCACAAGATTTCTCGTCATTGGCGCACAAGAGACCGTTCCCAGCGGCGACGATAAAACCTCGCTAGTATTCTCGGTAAAAGACAAGCCGGGGGTTTTGCACCGGATGCTTCAGCCGTTCGCGCGAAGTCGAATTAACCTGACCAAAATCGAATCGCGGCCGATTAAAAACAAGCCATGGGAATACATGTTCTTTATCGACTTCAAAGGGCATCAAAAGGAAGCGAGGATCATGCGAGCGCTACAAACGCTTGATACCAGCTGTGACTTTATCAAAATCCTGGGCTCTTATCCGAGCGGAAAATGAAAGTTACAGATCAAGTCCCGGAATATATTCGCACGTTGATTCCGTATGCGCCGGGAAAACCCATCGAAGAGGTGGAGCGCGAAATCGGTATTTTCAATTCGATCAAACTAGCATCCAACGAGAACCCGCTAGGGCCCTCGCCGTTGGCGCTTGACGCCATGCGCGAAAAGTTGGCGCAACTCCATCTCTACCCGGACGGCGATTGCTTCTACCTGAAGCGCCGTTTGACGGCAAAACTTAATGTAACGCCCGAGCAGCTGATCTTCGGCAACGGCTCCAACGAAATCATCGAGCTGGCAATCCGCACCTTTATGCGCCCAGGCGACGAAGCGGTTATGGCGCGCCAGGCGTTCGTTGTTTATAAACTGATAGTGCAGGCGATGGGCGGAATCTCGCAAGAAGTGCCGCTGCGAAATTTTACCCATGATCTGGAAGCGATCGGCGCAGCCATCAGTGCCAGAACCCGAATCGTGTTTCTGGCCAATCCGAACAACCCCACCGGAACTATTTTTCGCAAGGCGGCTTGGGAGAATTTTTTAAAGCAGATCCGATCTGATGTTTTGATCATCGTCGACGAAGCCTACTTCGAGTACGTTGAAGCCGCCGATTATCCCAACTCGTTAGATTATCATCAGCAGGGCAAGGCGTTGCTGACTTTGCGGACCTTCTCCAAACTCTATGGTCTTGCCGGTTTGAGAATCGGTTACGGCATTGCCGATAAGGAAATTATCAGCTTGATGCATCGGGTGCGGCAGCCGTTCAACGTGAATGCGCCGGCGCAGTGGGGCGCGTTGGCCGCCTTGGATGATCGCGAGCATGTGCGACGTAGCCTCGAAAACAACCGGCAAGGACTTCAGTATCTGACCGCGGAGTTTGCCAGGTTGGGTATTGAATACGTTCCGAGTCACGCCAACTTTATCCTGTTACAGGTCCGTAAGGGGGAAGATGTTTTCAATCGCCTGCTCGCTCAGGGCATCATCGTTCGACCAATGGCCGGATATCAATTTCCAGAGTACCTCAGGGTGACTATTGGAACGATGGACGAAAACCGAAAGTTTATCGATGGGCTCAGGAAAGCGGTTGGGGCATAGCGTAAGACCGGCGATGCCTTATGGATTGCGCCGGCATCGGGTAAGGAAGTTTGATGGCTGTTATTTTTCGCAAGATGGTGGTGGCTGGTGTCGGACTGATCTGCGGGTCGTTGGCTCTGGACATGCGCCGGCACAAATTGGTGGACGAGATTATCGGTTACGGGCGGAGCGAAGTCGGTCTGCGCTGGGCTAAGAAGCAGGGGATTATCGACAGCTATTTTTTGCGCGAAGACGAGATGCCTGCGGATGTGAATTTTTTGATGATAGGCACGCCGGTGCAAACCAGCGTCCCGCTAACGGCGGCTCTTCTTCCCAGGTTGAAAGCCGGTTGCGTGATCAGCGATGTCGGCAGTGTCAAAGCCGAGATCGTTCGAGGCATGGACCGGTTGCTGCCGAAAAATATTTCGTTTGTTCCCGGCCATCCGATCGCCGGCAGCGAACAGTGGGGCGCGCGAGCGGCAAAGCCGGACTTGTTCCTGGGTCGTCGGACGATTCTGACGCCAACCGGGAAAACCGATCAGGCGGCGTTGAAAAAAGTTGCGATGATCTGGCGCAAGGTCGGCGCCAAAGTCGAGCTTATGGATCCGGAAGTTCACGATCGCGTGCTCGGATTGATCAGTCATTTACCCCACGTTCTGGTCTATGCTCTGGTGAATGCGCTCGAACGTTCGCCAGTGCCTGGTGTCGATCTGAAGTCCTATTGCGCCGGTGGATTCAAAGATTTCACCCGTATCGCTTCAAGCCGGCCGGAGTTGTGGCGCGACATCTGTTTGATGAACCGACAGGCTCTGGGCCAATCGCTTGGCGACTATATCAACAGTTTGAAGCAGCTGAGGCGTTGGATCGCCG
>JAICEJ010000646.1 GCA_025924215.1 Candidatus Binatia bacterium | reverse complement strand
CTCATGGTGAGCCGCGACATGGGCGAGAGTTGGCAAAGACTTAACATCGACTTGCCGGCCGACCGGGTGCTTTGGGCGGCGGCGGACTGATAAGCACGGCGTGCTTCAGTGGCAGCGGTTCAAAACGTTCAAGTGCTTCACACGTTGCGCGGAGATTGGATTAACGGCTTGAACGTTTTAACTATTTCAACCTATAAGCCCAATTGAGACATCAATGACTGAGAGCTCCGACTATAGAAACTTCTTTCCAGCCCAACGCCGGACGCGCTTGCCCGGCGGGTATATGGGTAAGATCTTGCGAGTCGATCTCAATACGGGAGCACTGATCGATTTGCATCTTCCGGAAGAGCCGATATTGCGAAAATACTGGGGCGGTCAACTGTTCGCTGAGTACGTTCTGCTTAACGAATTGCCGATAAATATCGATCCCTATGATGCCCGCAACGTCATCGTTGGCATGACCGGACCGATTACGGGAACCGGCTTTACCCCGGGCGGCACGAAAATGTGCTTCGTTTATCTCAGCCCGGCAACTCGTTACACCTTGGGTCGAGGCGCAACCAGCGGCTATTTCGGCACATCACTTAAAGCAGCCGGCTATGACGGTGTCATCATCACCGGTGCAGCGCAGGCACCGACCTATCTTTATATCGGCGAAGACAAGGTTGAATTGCGCGATGCAGGCCGCGTGTGGGGTAAAGGCGCGCGCGACACCGAAGACATGCTCCGAGACGAATCCGGTCATCAGGACGCGCGGGTGGGGTGTATCGGACCGGCCGGCGAAAGTCTGATTCGTGCCGCTATGTTCGTCAATGACTACAATCATAACGCCGCCCATGGCTTGGGCGCTGTGATGGGCTCGAAAAAACTTAAGGCCATCGTTGCATGGGGCACCAAGCGTCCACGGGTGCACGACAAGAATACGCTGATCGAAGCCGGACTACGCTGGCGCAAAGCAATCGCGTCGCGCACAACCACAGTAAAAAAACGCCTGACCAGCGTCGGCCACGGCGAGGATTGGGGCGCGATTACGAGACTTAATTGGCGCAGTACCGTCATCACCGATGAGGCCAAGGGTTTGGATCAAAACCAGGTCGTCCTGAGGCCCTGCTTCCAGTGCCCACGCATGTGTCCCTGGGACGTGAAAGTCGGCGAAGGCCGCTTCAAAGGCGCAGTCGGCCACTTCAACGCGGGCAGCGAATGGATGGACACTTTCTACAATCTTGGTTTCAAGGGTAACGACGTGCTCTATCTATCAGAGCGCATCAACGATTTGGGAATCGAGTGCAGCCATTTCGCCTGCGGCGCCGGACTAGCCTTCGAGGCCTGGGAAAAGGGCGTTCTTGGAGCAGATCGTACCGACGGTTTGAGATTGGAATGGGGCAATTTGCACGCAGCCGAAACTCTGCTGGAACGCTGCGCGCGACGCGAAACATGGCTCGGCAATATTCTCGCCGATGGCCCTAAAGAACTTGCCGAAGCACTGGGGGGCGAAGCAAAGAATTGGGTGGTACACACAAAGGGCGGGACACCGGCGCAACATGAGTGGCGGCCGCTGCTCAGCCAAATGTTGCGCGAACTGGTGGCAAGCGGCGGCATGAAACCGCAGGGTGCTGGCGGTACAGAGCCGCCCGCTGACCTGTTGTATCGAGAGAAGTGGGGTCCGCTCGATCCGACTCAGCCCGATGGCTGGTCGAATTCGCATCTTCTAACGGAGCAAATTCGCCAGGCCTGTGGCGTCATGGGTGGTTGCTGGTTCGCCTTGAACGACAAACCGCCCGACGGCGTGAAAAGTATGGTGGACTCGCTCAATGCGACCACAGGGTGGAACGTCAGCCTCGACGAAACCATCGACGTCGGTCACCGGAGCATCATTCTTCAAAGCGTTTTCGGCACCCAGCGCGGGTGGATTGCCGACCATGATTGGCAAGACGTGGGACCGCGCTTTCTCGAGCCGATCCCTGACGGCAAGTACAAGGGCTTCACCATTGCGAAATGGTTGCCCGAGCTCATTTTCGAGTACTACCGTTTATCCGGGCGGCATGAAAGAACCGGTCGGCCCTATGTGGACACACTAACCCGCTTGGGGCTTGAAGAATTCAAACAATGGAGCCAACTGGATTGATCCTCAAGAGACCAACGGAAGCAAGGATGCAGCTATGAAACTTTTCCAACACATGACAAGAGTCCTTTTGATGTTCGCCGTGGCGGTGGGTGCTGTTCACTTCCCTTCCGCTGGCCATGCCCAGTCTCAGTTAAAGAAAGTGCGCATGGGCAGTTCCTCGACTAATGTCTCTTTTCTGGCTATTTATACGGCGCTCCACCGTGGATTTTTTAAGGATGAAGGGATCGATCTGGAGATAATCTTTATGCCCGCGAACCTGGCAAGCACGGCCGTGTTGAATGGAGACGTCGACTACAACGGCGCTGTGACCGGCACCATCGGTGCGGCGGTTCGGGATCAGCCGATGAAGGTTTTGCTCTTCACGGTCTCTAAGCCACTGTTGTTTCTCGTCAGCCAAAAAAATATTACAGACGTCAAACAGTTAAAGGGCAAAAAAATCGCCGGCAGCTCGCCGGGAGGCTCGGCGACACTTCTCGCCAACCAAGCACTGAAACAAATCGGACTCGAGCCAGGTAAGGATGTTTCAGTTTTGCAGATGTCAGGGAACGCAGCCAGCCGCTTCGCGGTTCTCGAGTCCGGTGTCGTCGACGCCTCGCTGCTTTCTGTCCCGGAGAACATCGTGGCACTAGAGAAGGGCT
>JAICEJ010000645.1 GCA_025924215.1 Candidatus Binatia bacterium | reverse complement strand
GCGCATCGTTGCAATCCGGAGACTCTTGGCCGCTTTTACAGCCGAGAGGTTCGACCAGGGTGAACGCGAATGAGTGAAATCTTCGGTTTCGATGCTTATGGGCCCAAAGAAATCGCCGAGCGCGTCGAAACCATCGGCGTCACCAAAGCGCGCCTTCCGCTGCTTTCACAAGCAACCCTTGGCGTGCTCGCCGGCGGGTTTATCGGACTCGGGGCGCTTTACTTTACTTTCATCACCGCCGACGCCAGCCTTGGCTTTGCGCTTAGCCGGATGCTCGGCGGCATAGCTTTTTCTCTCGGTTTGATTCTGGTCGTAGTCGCTGGCGCCGAACTTTTCACCGGCAATAACTTTATGGTCATGGCATGGGCCAGTCGGCGCATAAGCTCATGGGAGTTGATGCGCAACTGGCTGATCATCTACTGCGCGAATTTCATCGGCGCGGTCGGTCTTGCGGTTCTCGTCTTTTTGTCTAATCACCCGGAGGCAGGCGCAGGATCGGTGGGAGCTAACGCACTAAAAATCGCTTATGCGAAGGCGGCGCTTCCTTTTGCTGAGGCGTTCTTCAAGGGTATATTGTGTAACATCCTGGTGTGTCTTGCTGTCTGGCTGGCGGTCGCTGGCCGGAGCGTTATCGATAAGATTTTTGCCATCGTGTTTCCGATCTCCGCGTTTGTCGCCGCAGGCTTCGAGCACAGTGTCGCAAACATGTATTTTATTCCTCTCGGAATTCTATTACGGGAGAGCTCTCACGTCACCAATGCGGAGCTGCTAAGCTGGGGCGGCCTGGTCGCTAACTTAGTGCCCGTTACATTGGGCAACATATTCGGTGGTGGCGTGATGGTAGCGTTGGTCTATTACTTTATCTACCGCCATCACGCCCAATGACTTGCGTCAATCACGCGGCCTTTGCGAGATTGCGCTTGTGCGCCGGCACGATCAAGACCGGACATAACGCCCGGGCGATAACCTTCTCGGCAACGCTGCCGATCAGCAGGTGGTCAATGCCGGTTCGGCCGTGAGTTGACATTACGATCCTATCTACCCGCTCACCTTCGGCCTTTTCGACGATATTGTCGACGGCTCCCCCAAATTCAACCACCTGTCGGACTTCGGTTAGCTTCATCTCCTCCGGAAATTTCTCCCAGAGAAACTTGTCCAGCATAGAGCTATGACGCTCAAGCATCTCTCGAACCGGCCCGGAATACTCGCGCTTGATCCAGTGATCGGCTAGGTCGATGACATGATAAACGATCACCTCTGCGCTGCATGATCGCCCCATTTCCAGCGCATAGCGCAGTCCTACGGTTGAAAGGTCCGATAGATCAGTCGGGGCTAGAATTTTCTTTACTGGTTCCATATGACCTCCTGAAATTCGACTCGGGAGTTATAAACAAACAGGGGGCAATAACTATGCCGATGGTGGGATCGGAAAAGGAATCTATTTCCCTTACCTAAAAATTCTGTTTCGCATCGCTTGGAATATGCGATAGGTTTTTTCGCATGAGAGCGAAAATCTAGCGATCGACGCGCCTGGCTCATGAAACGCACCACGCCATTTTCTTCACGTACTTGGCACAACGTCTGCTCTTTAGGATTGTACAACAGTAGGGAAAAAGGATAAGTGAACCATTATGAAAGCTAATTCGATGAAGGTATTCGATGTGATGTCCAAGGATCCGTTGACAGTGAGTCCTTCGGATACAGTGGGGAAAGCGGAAGAGCTAATGTACGAGAACCACTATCGACAGCTCCCCGTGGTCGAAAATAAACAGCTCATTGGCATCGTCACGGATCGCGATATTCGCTCTTTTCTTGCTCAATCGTCGCTTCTTAAGCCGGAGGAACGGGCCAGAGCGCTCAAAGCCAAGGTAACCGACATAATGACTGCCAAGCCCCTGACAGTTTCTCCTGAGGACGATCTCCGCGAAGCGGTTGAATTGCTGATCGAAGAAAAGATCGGCGGCATTCCTGTTGTCGATGAAACCGAAGGCCTCGTGGGCATCGTCACCTATGTTGACGTCCTGCGGTTTTTTCTCAATCGGTTGGAGGATGAGCAGGCATGAAGAACCCGCTGAAAGGAAGGATGTTCGAGATCGCGACTCAAGAACGCCGGCGATGAGGAATGGGGAGGGAAGATGGAAGGCTTTTTAGCTCCTAAAGAGACACTTACCCGTAAGCGAGTAGAAGAGATATTGCGCGAGAAGGAATACTCCTATTTCGAGCAAAAGGTAACGCTCCTCGAATTTCGCGACGACTCGTTATTGCTCAAGATTTCATTCCTAATGAAGTACAAGAACCGGATGATCGTCATCGAGGAAAAGGAGCCGATCGTGCTTTCGTTCTCGGACTTCAAAGTTGAGGATTGGGGTGATGGGATCATGAAGATCGCGGATGTTGAGTAGCGGACTAGAGTTGTGGGCGATTATTTCTCAACAACTGCGAGACGTCGTCCTCTAAACAGCGATTAGCCGTTCCTTAGCAAACGCTTCACGGGGCACAGGCTAGTGAAACCTCCCAAGATGTTATCGGGAAAGCTGCTAGCTATCGTATAGATCAACAAAGATAAATTGGTCAGGAGTTGCCCCTTCCGGTGCTGGGCGCTAGCCGCCGCCGGCAACTACGCGTATCGCTGAATAGCAAGCGCTATCGGCAACTCCTCAATCATCATTCCTATTCATTTTATCCCCCTTTCGTAATTTCTGTGCTGTCAGCCTGATCCCTGACAAAGCAGGTTCTATCAACGAAGCCTGAAAACTTGCGAATACCTCG
>JAICEJ010000644.1 GCA_025924215.1 Candidatus Binatia bacterium | reverse complement strand
TACTGTCATGTTTGGATGCTGCAGAGCCATCTCTCCTCCTCTGTCCTGTCAACGAGTTGCCTATGAATTTCCGTTAGCCTTGATTTCAGTTCAATATACCTGGTCAGTATATCGTCCAATGTACCTGCAGGGACATTCCCCGCACGATTGAACTGAACGACGCTTGGACTCAAACCATCGGGCCTGCAGCCCCACTGATTGAACATCAGTTGGTCTGATCCAACTGGTCGGGAGTGCCGACGATTTTTGCGGCTGTCCGAGTATTGTCCGTCAGAACGAAATCTTTCAGGTTGATGTCTGGCAGCACGGATTGCTGTTCGGTTATCGCCCCTCCGAGCGGAAACCGCCGCTGATCACGGTCCGGCGTTTAAGTAATGCTGCCGCCGCGGATGCGTTTGCAAAATCGGGGTCTGCAGATCGACGAATCACATCCTCAAGACGGCCGGTCTATTTAACGAGGACATGGAGCGAGCCAATGGCGGATACGCAACCCGTACTCGCCAAGCTTTCCCCGATCACCTGTTTAGGGCCTTGCGCTTTATCGCTCGTTGCTTACCGGTCCCTCCTGAAGCGGCTTTACCACAATCGATTCCTTCGTGCTTTCCACGATAGCTTTTAATTCGTCCTGTTCTTCCTGCGGAACTTCGAACTTGTCGAGCGTTTGTTGGACGTCAGACATAAAGGCCGCCCACTCTTCCTCATTGATCAGGAGGTGGCGATGGGAATCACCCATCGAGCGTCCGGAATACTTTTGCGGCCCGCCACTTGCCCAGCAAACCATTTCTGTCACCAGATACTTGAAGCCGGCTGATGAGACTCTATGGTGCGCTTCATCAACCCGAGGATTCGCATTCAACCTTGGATCAACCATGACTCTATCGATCAGGTCGTCGACTACGTAGCAATGTTATAGACGCCGCCAAGGCGATCATATAGTGAGGGTCTTTCGGTAACCTGCATGACACATCCTCCTTCTTACGCTCTGCTTGAGATAAGAGGTTAGCCCTAAAGCGTCAGCCGATCACCGCGGCGGATTGTGCCACCCCGCAGGACAGCCGCATACACGCCAACATGGCCCATATTCTCTTGGACCGCCGTACGCAAAATACCACTATCCTTCGGGAGCTCTCGTTGGGCCAAGGTCGTCATCACACAGCGACCGCAGGGTCCGGTGATGCTCAGGCGAACGTCGTCGCCGATGGTCAGCGTCTGGCCAGTCCAGCCATTTTCAATGAAGCCAGTCTCGCTGGAGGCGGCCTCGACCACGATGTTCGGACGAAACCGCCGGACCTCGAAGCGGCCTTGCGGATACCGCTTTTGCAGCCGACCGAGGGTGGCCGTGCTCAATAAATGAACCATGGCACAGTCGAAGAATGTTTCTTCTGGTAGAGTAAAATCGGTGACCGTGTCGCGGTGGTCAAGGCCTTCCATGTCCGGCCAATACTCCTCGGCTTTAACGGCCCCGCGCTGGGCTGCACGAAGTGTCACCTGGCGGTTGAGTGCCTTCGAGAGGATCTGGTCGAGATCAACCTGGTCACTCGTGACGGTGGAACCATTGGGAAGCGTTATTCGGACTGAAGGCAGTTTTCCGGTCACCCGCGCCGGCTCAACGAAGGTCGCACTGAAATCAAAGAGACGCGGCCATTTTCGCGGGTTCTTAGCAGTGGCGACTTTGCCGTCGGTGCTGTCGATCAGGGCATAAGCACGATCACCAAGCAGCCCACGTTCCGTAAGCTCAATTGCGTTCAGCTCCTGTCCCATCATGGACTTGACGGGATAGTGCCAGAGAGAAAGCACCGAACCAAGGTGAGTCGACATATTCCACCTCCTGCGTTTGTTTAAGGAGAGTTATTGTCGCTCAAGGCTGCCTACCCGCCTTCCATATCTCGGGGCCTGCAGATAATGCAAGGGTAAACGCGAAAATGAGCAAGCATAAACGCTACACGGCTGCAGTGAGGGTTTCGGGATCACGGGAAAAAGCTGCTGCAGCCAAGAACAAGGACTCGTCATGAGAGACCTTCTGATCAGCAATCAAATCAGCCTACCTAGCTGCTTGTTGTGGCAGCAGAAATTCAAGGGGGACAATCTCATCCTCTACCCTATTAAACGCATTTTAGAAACAGAAGTCCGGCGTCCGTGATTTGTCGGTGACTGACTCGATCGCGCGACCAGGAGAGTATTTCAACCTGCTCAGTACTTGGATTGGACATAAGGAGAATTCAATTCAATCCTGCAAGCGTTGCTTAGTTTTTCGCTCACTTGATCACCTTATCCACTCGCGCCAGCACAGTTGGCGGAATCGTCAGGCCGATCTGCTTGGCGGTCTTTAGGTTAATCACAAACTCGAACTTCTTCGGCTGCTCCACCGGTAGCTCCGCGGGTTTTATACCCTTTAAAATCTTATCTACGTAGATTGCGGCGCGGCGCCAGTTGTTGATTAAATCTGGCCCATAGCTCATCAGGCCTCCAGCCTCAACAAATAGCGGTGATGGGTAAATCGCCGGTAAGCGATATTTCGCCGTAAGCTCAATGAGCCGGCGACGGTGCTCGATTGAAAACGTGCTCGGGGAAATAATTAGAGCTTCAGCGTCAGCGCTTTTTACCGCGCTGAAAGCGCTTTCGAGGTCCTCGTTACCTTTCGCACTAAGGGGTAATAGGCGAAGCCCCAGATCTTTTGCCGCGATCTCTGTCTCGTTGAAACGTTGCTCACCAATTGATGTGCCCCATCTCAAGAGAAAAGCTACTCGTGTAAGTTTGGAAACCGTCTCCTTCAGAAGTTCGAGCTTT
>JAICEJ010000643.1 GCA_025924215.1 Candidatus Binatia bacterium | reverse complement strand
TTTTAGAGAAGCACCCGGCCTAATGGAAAAGGAAGAGGAGAGCCGGACTCCGACAACCCGACTGTATGCGCCGACCGGCTGCGGAGTGCGGTTCGGTGAGACCGCACTCCGAGATCAACTGATGCGCAACGTTCCTGTCGCTAGAGCCGATTATTGGATCGCAGTTGGAACAGGAATGTTGTAGAGCCGCGCGACGTTTTCGCGCACCAGTTTGGCGCGCACTCCGGAGGGCAGATCGCCTAAATCCCTGGCTACGACCTTGCGTGAATGGGGCCAGGTAGTGTTGCCGTGCGGAAAATCATTGGACCACATGCAGTTTTCTTGACCCCACCACGAGAGAATATGACCGCCGACGGCATCATTGAAGAAAGTCGTGTAGATCTGGTTGTGAAAGTATTCGCTGGGAAGCTTTTTGATGAGCAACCCCTCTCGCTTGGCGCCAAAGCGTTTAAAGTAGTAGTCCCATTGCTCCAGGACAAACGGAATCCAGCCCAACTCGTTTTCGACGAGCACAACCTTCAGCTTCGGGAACCGTTCGAGCACACCGGAATAGATCAGGTCATAGAGGCTATCGACAGACTGGGCCAGTTTGGAGTTGACGCTATTGTGCTCGGCGGTCATTCCGGTTGCGGTATCGCCGAGGCCGAAGGAACGGCTGCGACTATAGCCGTGCCCACTCAAGATGTGCAAGTTGACCGGCATCTCGAGATCTTGAGAGGCGGCCCAGAACTTGTCGTAATGCGATGACGAGAACGGCAGCTCTGGCGGCGGCACTTGCCAGATCACCGAGCCGCGCATGCCGGCTTTGCGGCAGCGCTCCAGTTCCTTAACGGCGCCGTCGGTGTCGTACATCGACAGCATGGCGATCCCGATCATTCGCTCGGGCGCGGCGCTGCAGTAGTCGATCAGCCAGTCGTTATAGACTCGGCAGCAGGCCGCCTCCAACTCGTGATCGTCGAGGCTCAAGCATTTCAACCCATGGGTCGGATAGAGCACTTCGGCGCTGACGCCGTCGGCGGCCATCTCGGAAACGCGCTTGTTCTTGTCCTGGGCGCCGCCGGGCTGGTCGTTGGGCCTTTGACCGCCCCAATCGGGGGCTCGATCCTGAAAAGCTTTTGGCAGGTGTTTCTGCCAAAGCCCCGCGGGCTCAATCACGTGTGAGTCCGATGAGATCAAAACTTCATCGATAGCAGCGTTAGTCTCTTTTCCATAAGTTCTTTCAATAATACCCATGATCTTTGCTCCTTGTAGATTAGGTTGCGACGTAGCTCTCGGACGGATTTAAAAAATTGATGACGGCCTCACTAAATGGACATAACCCAGTCGAGGGTCATGGTGCAAGCGAGGGCACTGAACCGCATGATATCGGAGGGAGCTCTGGCGTCGCGTATTTAACACTCCAATGATCGTCATAGCGCAATCGAGGAACTATCGGAGAGAAAGCTCTTTCAGGATCGAAGACTTGCCAGAGACATTCACTGTTCAAATTGTCGAGCTCTTGCTGTTTACGAAACGAAGTACAATCGCAAAGTGTCCAATACTGCCTTTTAGCTGATCACCCCGCCCGCATCTTGAGCAGAGTCGGAATATCCATCGTTTCCTGATACAGCCGCAATTCTTTTTCCTTGCGCTGCGCGGCGAGCATGGCCATACGGTCGGCGAGTTCGTTACCTTCGGTGCCTACATGCCCGGCGACATGAGTGAGCGTGAGTTTGTCTTTTATCCGGCGATAGATTGCGTAACAGTTCTGGATGATTTTCATGTTCTTGATCTCACCGCCAGGTTTCTTCCAGCCTCTCTTTTCCCAGCCGGGGGCCCAAAGGCGAATGCAGTTGATGGAGTACGCTGAGTCGCTGCACACCTCGACGCTGTTGCCGGCCTCGAGCTCTGCTTCGGCCATACGCAGCGCATGATAAAGCGCGTTTAGTTCGGCTGTGTTGTTGGTTCCCATCGGGTCATACAGGCCGTACCACAATTCGGCGAGTTTGCCCGCTCGATATACTACAATGCCGGAGCCGGCGTTGCCGGGATTAGGATCACAGGCACCGTCACAATAGATAGTGACATCGAACCGGTGAGCGATGTGCGCGGCACGTCGTTCCCTGGCTGATGTGTTCGATCTTTGCTTGTTAGATGACTTGGACGGAGTGATTGCGGAGCCGCCACGGCGGAACGCTTGCTCCGCTTCCGCCAGGGTTGCGAAAGATTTGTAGCGCGCGCCCGCGTAGCGCTCCACGGCACGCTGGGTGGTCGCCCAATCCATGAATACACCGGTCTCCCGTCCTGACCATACGACATAATACTTTTGCGCCATGCTGAGTCGATTTGGCTCCTGCGTCAAAAAATCTTTTTACCTGTCTTATGTGAGGAAACTGTTATCATAAATCCAGAGCGCGGCAGATCTGAAAGCAGTCGGAGTCGGAAATCCTCCCGTGCCAATGCCAAAATCGGCTAAGTTTGAATAGGAAAGAGGAGAACTTTTAAGAATGATTCGCACTCTCAATCTCCGAACTTCTCGAGCCTTTGCTCTTTGCCCGAGAGACTCCGAGATTTCGTTGAGGTTTTTTCGAAGGTTGTGCTGCGTGCCCTCAGCGCCTATGGCGCGCAGTCTCCGGTTACCTGATTCTAACTGGCGAAACTGGTGAAATCGTTGCGTCGCCCGGACGCATGATTCAGGTACCTCAGAAGGTTCGGTAATGACTTTGCCCTCCCGGTGGAGGTTCGGCATAGGCGGCAAACTCCGGCTGATCGTCGAAAGGCCGCGCTAGGATCTTAAGCAGCGTTTCGAA
>JAICEJ010000642.1 GCA_025924215.1 Candidatus Binatia bacterium | reverse complement strand
TTCACGTTTTTCGCATTGATCCACGCACCGGCGGTACTGGTTTCGCCGATGTGGCGCATCTCTCCGTTAGTCACGTTCGCGCTGGTGCGCTTTACCTTAAGAGGCATCGAAGTGGTGACATTACGTGACGGCCTGGCGGCGGGGCTAATTGTTGGTGGAGTGTTTGTACTTACTCGCGGCTGACCGCGAATCGTTCCAACCGTTCCAGCGGTTAAATACCAGGAGTACGGATCTTCGATTCACTCCGAAACGATTGGAACCATGGAACAGCTGGAACTGTTGGAACATCTTATATTGGTGGAACGATTGGAACTGCTGGAACGAAGTAGTGCATTAAGAAGTTGGCGTTATCTCAAAAACCACTCGCTCCATGAGCGGCGGCGAATCTCGCAGCGAAAGAATCTCCCGGCGCAGCTTGTCGTCGGTGACTTGCCTGGCGGTGCAAGAAAGTCTTTTGCCCTTGACGTTTATTTGTACCGCCGGGGTTTTGAGCATGTTCTGGCACCAGTGCTTGCCCGTTACTTTGCTCGACGACGCATAATAGCTGCCGTTATGATAAACCAAGCGTAGCTCTACGGTCCTTGGCTGGCCGGTTTTTCGCCCCATTGTTGTCAGATCCGCTATCAAAGTCGATCCATTCTTGAAATCCATGGTCAAGAATATAAGCGGCTGCGAGTGACGGCGCAAGCGCGGCGTATCGCATCTTGACGCTGTCACTGCTGCGAGGCTAAGCTTTCGTCATTTATTCAGTTCCAGTTAAATTCAACACTATGGGAGGTATTCATGGCACGGCAACAAGCAACGGGAATTTCACCAATGACGATCCGCTTCGGCAAGAGTATCGGCGCTGTGCGGGCGCTGCCGAAGGCCAAGGGTAAACGGCCTGGAGTGATCATTCTCCATGAACGCTACGGCATCGATCAACACACCAAAGACTTAACCGTGAAACTCGCTCAAGCCGGTTTCGTCGGCTTGGCCCCCGATCTCTTTCATCGCTTTGACGGCGACCGAAAGGCTGTTCTTCGCGGCGAGCAAAGAGTCGACCTCACGGACGATGGCGCTCTGGATGACTTGAACGGGGCGGTGGAATATCTCAAGCGCTCGCCCAATGTCGATGCGGCGCGCATCGGCATGATCGGCGTATGCCAGACCGGCCGCCAGCCGCTCCTTGTTGCGGCAAAACGCAGTGACATCGCCGCTGCGGTGGTTCTTTATGGCGCGATCGGCGGTAAGGAGTGGCTCTCCAATGAAATGAGACCGACAGCGGTGGAAGATCTGCTGGCGCAGGTCAATTGTCCGGTGTTGGGTATCTTCGGCGAGGCCGATCACATCATTTCGCTCGAGGATGTGACTAGATTTCGCAATGTTCTGGAGAAAGCGAAGAAGGATTATCATATCCGGATTTACCGAGACGCTCCGCACGGTTGGTTGAACGATACGATGCCCGGGCGTTACCGCAAAGAGCCGGCCAAAGACGCTTGGAATCTGATGATGTCATTCTTGAAAAAATGCTTCGCGAACGGTTGGGATCCAGACCGAATTTCGTGGACTTTTGAAAGCGACTTTTCAAAGCAGTACGATTTTAGCAAGAACGTCCGAATGGAATGAAGCCAAAGATTTGATCATGAAGCCGGTAGCACAAAGAACCCAACTGATTCACTTAGTTCGGGCGCTGTGCGCCCTTGTTGCGCTATGGATTGCTGCGCCCGTGCTGGCCGCGGAAAAGGTTGTGATCGGGACGCCCAGCCGCGGCCTCTTCGAATTTCCCACTGTGGTCGCAATCCGCAAAGGATATTATCAAGAGGAAGGCTTCACAGTGGACAGGGTGCAGATGCAGCCTTCGGTCGCGGTCAAAGCGCTCATGTCTGGCGATGTGGATTATCTCCTCGCGTGGGGATCGGCTGTGCGCGCCGCCATCACCGGAGTGCCAATCAAGGCGGTGGCGGGCATCGCTTCGCGCCCGCTGCATATTCTGATTGCCCGGCCGGATATCAAGGCGCCGCAGGATTTGAAAGGTAAAGTTATTGGTGTTGATTCGGTGGCCGGTACCGTGGACTATCTCTCGCGGGTGGCGCTCAGACACTACGGCATGGAGCCGGATAAAGATGTGAAAATCATCGTTACAGGCGAAAGCCCTACTCGGTTGGCGGCGCTGCGCGCTGGCTCTATCGACGCCACCGCGATCGACATCGCCTTCGCAGTGAAAGCAGAGGACGAAGGATTCAGGCGGTTTTTGTACCTGGGAGATATTATCGAGCTGCCGCTTTCAGGGATTGCCGTAATGGAGAGCAAACTGCAAAATCAGCGCGATCAGGTCAAACGGTTTGTGCGCGCCACGATCCGGGGCACGCGCTTCATGAAACAGAACCGCGCAGAGACGATTCAGATGCTCTCCGATTACCTGAACATCACCCCATCGCAATCGGCGAAAGCTCATGATGCGTCGATGAACTCATTCAGCGATGATGGGCTGATATCCGATAAAGCGGTGAACATGGACGTGCAACTCGCCCGGGAACGGCTGAAGATAACCAAAGAAATCCCGTTGAGCCAGTTGGTGGATTGGAGCTTGGTAAGAGAGATCAAAGCGGAAAAATAGGCAGACTGCGGAAAAAGATCCATATAATGCGTTGCGCTCGCTCGACTCGCTTCAACGTACTGAAACGTACGCCTCAGTTTCATCGAACGTCGGGCGCCTCGTCTCTGGATCTTTTTGAAGCAGCCTCCAACCAAAGTTTTAGCAACATAATTCAATCGTCATTCCGGACAAATCGCGATAGCTAGCGCGACC
>JAICEJ010000641.1 GCA_025924215.1 Candidatus Binatia bacterium | reverse complement strand
GGCGGCACCTTGATCGATGGCAGCGGCCGCGCCGCCGTTGAAGACGCAGTGATCGTCTTTCAAAATGGGCGAATTCAAGACGTCGGCAAGAGAGGAGAAGTCGCTGTTCCGGCCAAGGCTCAGACAATTGACGCCAAGGGCAAGACCATCTTGCCGGGACTAATTGATGGACACTGCCATTATTGGGAATGGATCGGCGAACTTCACCTCGCTTATGGCGTGACCACCTGCCCCGACATCAACAACAGCCCAACAGAATGGATCATCGCGCAGAAGGAAGGCATTCAGAAGGGAAAAATTCGCGGGCCGCGTCTGTGGATTTCCGGCCATGCGCTCGATGGACCGCGGCCGCAGGGCATGCCGGAGCAACGCTGGCAGCGCGGCAGCATTATCATCCGCACCGAAGAGGAGGCGCGCAGAGCCGTCCAGGAACATGTCAACAAAGGCATGGACGGCTTTAAGTTTCTTGAGCGTATCGCTCCCAACGTCGCCAAAGCCGCTGCCGAGGAAGCGCGCCGGTTAGGCAAACCCGTGATCGGTCATTCGGTGAATATGTTTGACGCCATCGACGCCGGCTATACGTCGATCGAGCATTCGTGGGCGGTGATGTTCACCACGATTCGCGATGAAAAAAAACGTTCCGATGTCGATATGGCGCGAATGACCGGCAAGGTCGGCACGGTGGAGGCGCATACCAATATGGAGCCGGACCAGTTCGATCAAATCATAAAGGCCATGTTCGAAAAAGACGTACACTGGAGTCCGGCATGGGGCACGCAGTTTCGCGCGCTCTCGCCGAGAGCCGCGGACATGAAGAGGCGTGAGCTCGCAGTGCTGAAGAACCCGCGGCTGAGTTATCTTCCGGCGTACAACGTCGAGTCCGTAGAAGGGTACTTTGCCAATTTTGAAAAGATGCCGCCGGAAAAGCGCGATCAGCTTACCGCGGCTTATAAGATGGTGCAGGATTTCGCGCGCCGCTACGTCGCGGCCGGGGGCAAAATTCACTCAGGCTCTGATCCGGGAAGTTTATTGCCCGCGTACGGCTTGCACGCGGAGCTCGAACTGATGATCGATGCCGGCTTCAGTCCGCTGGAGGCGATTCAATCAGCCAGTTTGAATGTTGCCCAGGCCTGGGGCAAGGACAGAGACTACGGCAGCGTGGAAAAAGGCAAAGTCGCCGATCTCGTCATCGTGCGAGGCAATGTGTCGAACGATATTTCAGCCACTCAGAACGTTGAAACGGTGTTCATGGACGGAAAATCCGTTGATACGTCGTTTCACCCGAACTATCGCAATCCGATTCCGCGTCCGTTATCGGACCGTTTTGTTACGAACATTACGCAACTTTCCCCAGCCGGCGTTGTCGAGGGCGCAGAGGCCCAGGTTAAAGTGACCGGCTCTAACTTTCGTCCATCTCATCAGGTGTTGTTGAACGGCAAAAAGATTCACAGCCGATTCGTTAACGGTAGGGAGTTGGAAATTCAAATACCCGCGACTAACCCCGGCACTCACAAGATTACGGTGATCGATCCCGGTGTGGTCACCTCGGAGTCGAATGCCGCCTATTTGGTTGTCGGCTTTAAATAGAAAAGAATCTAATCAAGCGTCGCCAACTCTGTTTGTCATCATAAGTGAAAACGGCTGAGAAGCAGTGTTAGCAAATTGATCCTAGTTGTAGGAAAAGCCCCCGACAGCCCCCGTTCAAGACGCCAAACCTTATATAGAAGCAGTTTCCAAATGCGGAAAAAAATCGCCGCCGTATTTGACACCAAATTTTTCGAGCTGATATAGGCTCTCTTATGGAACTCGAAAAAACCTGGCCGCCGTCTTGACCGTGTCCGGCGGGCTTCAACACATTAATCCAATCCAAGGTGACGGAGCTTATGGCATGGATGGATCAGTCCTCTGCTAGTCTTCCCGGGAAAGTAGCGATCGTGACAGGTGCAGCGAAGGGGATCGGTGCTGCGATCGTTACTGCTTTATCCGCCGCGCAAGCGACTGTTGTCGTTTCGGACGTTGACGATGAAAATGGCCGGAGACTTGTTGGTCGACTTGAGGGAAGTGATAAGGCAGTTTATGTGAGAGCCGACGTTGGTAATGCAGCCGACATAGATAATTTATTCCAACAAACCTTAGCCAAATTTAACAAAGTGGATATCCTAGTTAACAATGTAGGGATTCGATACCGAAAATCTATGCTGGAGATCTCCGACGAGGAATGGGATCGAGTCATCACTACCAATCTGTCGGGAACTTTTAGGTGCTGTCAACGTGCGGTTCGCATCATGGCCCAACAAAGGTCCGGTTGCATAGTGAATATCACTTCTCAGGCTGGAGTTTTTTATAGTCGTGGGCAAGGATGTCATTATGCCGCATCAAAAGCAGCTATCAATCAGCTGACCCGCGTATTGTCCTTCGAGCTGGGGCCTTTGGGAATCCGAATAAACTCCGTTGCGCCCGGCAGTCTATCTAACGACTCAGTCTTTGGAGAGGGCTCTACCGGCTCGGAAGCCATCTTTAACGAATCGGCTCCGATCATGCCCAGGTCGCTAGAGAACGTTCCATTAAGATCTCTCGGTAGCGCAGAAGATGTGGCTCGCGCCGTACTCTTCTTTGTGTCGGAGCAATCTCGATTTATCACTGGCCAAACTCTTCTTGTCAATGGTGGTGTTATAGTTTAGAGCGACGCCGTTGGCTTTGAATTAAAATCAGCCGATAATACCGATTGTAATAGGTCAGTTCTTGCTCTTTAGAAGCATGCTATTATCGATGAGCGTTGCGAGAATCTCTC
>JAICEJ010000640.1 GCA_025924215.1 Candidatus Binatia bacterium | reverse complement strand
GTTTTCGGCACACTGGCATTAATGGCGTAATGGGACATGTGATCTCCCACCCCATAGGTGCACCAGCCCAGCGCCAGCTCGCTCAGATCACTGGTGCCAAGCACCAATGCTTGATGAAGGTTGGCGAGCCGGAAAAGATGGCTGGTGCGCTCTCCCGCCTGAACGTTTTCGAAGGTAACATCGTAAACCGGTTCCCCGTTCGCATAGGGATGGCCGATATCTCGCAGCATCTGCTCGCAGCTCGGGCGAATGTCCAGTTCATGGGATTCACAACCTAGGGTCGCCATCAGCGCGTTGGCGTTGTCCAAGGTATGCTGGCTGGTGGCGAAGCCGGGCATGGTATAGGCCAAAATGTTAGAACGAGGCAGTTGCAGCACATCCATCGCTCGCGCAGCCACCACGAGCGCGTGAGTTGAATCAAGCCCGCCGGAAATGCCGATAGCGATTTTGGATATTTTAGAACTCTTGAGCCGCTTGACTAATCCCTGCACCTGAATGTTGTACGCCTCATAGCAGCGGCGGTCGCGCACCGCCGGGTCGGACGGAACGTAGGGAAATCGATCGATATTTCGGCTGCACAACAGACGCCCCGTGTTCGGCGTCTCGAGATTAAACGAAACTTTGCGGAAGCGGCGCAACTCTTCGCGGTGTAGCTGCATGCTTTGACCGAAGGTGTTCTGACGCATGCGCTCGAGCGCCAGCCGCTCTAAATCGAGCTCCGCCAGCACCAGCTGGGAGTCGTAACGGAACCGTTCGGACTCGCCGACAAGAACGCCGCTGTCATAAACGATCGCATGGCCATCCCATGCCAGGTCAGTGGTCGATTCGCCGGTACCTGCTGCGGTATAGAGGTAAGCGGCGATACATCGGGCCGACTGGTTGGCGACTAGGTTGTGCCGATACTCGTCCTTCGCAATTGTAATATTCGAAGCTGAAAGATTTAAGATAACAGTGGCGCCGGCTAACGCGGCATAAGACGAAGGCGGAACCGGTACCCAAAGATCTTCACAAATTTCCACGCAGAACGTAAACTCGCGCTGCTTGTCAGCCTGGAAAAGCAGGTGCGATCCAAACGGAATGGCGCTGTGGTCGAAGATCTCTACTTCGGTACTGCAAGCTGCAGCCGCCGGAGCAAACTGTCGGTACTCGTAATATTCCCGATAATTGGGCAGGAACGACTTAGGGATGATGCCAAGAATCTTCCCGCGAAAGAGGACAACGGCACAATTGAACAATAGGTAATCGACTTGCAGCGGCATGCCGACTATGGCTACGAGGTTCAAAGCCTGCGACGCTTTCAAGATCACCCGCAGGGAATCCAACGAGCCATCCAGCAGGACCTGCTGGTGAAACAAATCGTCGCAAGAGTAGGCCGAGAGCCCAAGTTCCGGAAACAGCGCTAGAACCGCCTTCTCACGCTCCGCCTTTTCCATGAGCTCAATGGTGCGGCTCCCGTTGAACGCGGGATCCGCGACTTGCACCTCCGGAATGCCGACCGCGACCCGGATGAGGCCATGATTGTATAGATTGAAAAATTCCGCGTTTTCCATGGCTATGTATTCTGGTGATGGAAGATGTCTGATTTTTCCTCAATGAGCAAACGAACGGCGGGGTTGGTTTTTTGCCACAACTCCCAGACATTTTACGGTAAGATCATCAAGGCTGTGTGGAAGCGACCGGATTTGGCACCTGCCTTAAGTATCCGCGTTGCCGACAGCAGGAGATCTGACCGCCAAAAATCCGATGCACATTCTCACTCAGTCACGGATATCCTGTAAAAACCATTCGGTCGGTAGCTCGCGGCCGACCTTCTTTTGCTTGGCTAATTCGACAACCTTGCCGGCGCAGGCGGCGAACTGAAGTCCTTGCGTGCCGGCATTGATGAAAAAGGTGACTTGGTCGCTACTGGTTCGTCCAGGCGCCTTTCCGCCGCGAATATCCATAAAGTACTTGAAGTAATCGCCTTTGTAATTGTCTACTGTCGGATTGGGGATGCGACTCCGCTCTTCGGGCTGTCCGGCGATGTAGCCGACATTGCCATGTAGGCGGATCATGCCTTCGTCCATCGCTTCGATCGTGTTCTTGCCAAGCTTGACCGACAGATCACATTTTTTGATCACCTTGGGACCGATCTCGCAGGCGCGCACGCATGTGATATGCGCTCCTGCTTTCAGCCACTCCGGCTCATCAAAGACCGTTCGGGTTGAATCCGTGCATGTAGCAACGATGTCGGCGCCGCGCACGACCTTTTCCGGCGACTCCACGGCAACCACTTCTAAATCCAATTTGCCGGTCATCTCCCGCGCAAAGCTTTCACGATTTGCTTTCGTCGGACTGTAGACCCTGACTGTTTTTAGTTTACGCACTTCATAAAAGGCCTCCAGGTAGCTGCGCGCCATGCCGCCTGAACCGAAGATACCGACATCGCAGGCATCCTCGCGAGCTAAATACTTCACGCCGAGCCCGGCGCAGCCGCCCACCCGCATGTGCTGCATCAAACCGTCATTGATAATCGCCAGCGGCTCGCCGTTGCGCACGCTGAAAACCATCACCAACCCGCACCATGTCCCCGGCTGCATACAGTATTTTTCTTCGGTGTCGCCGTTGGGCCAGTATACGACATCGGACTTCATCCGAATCGCGAACACGCCGATCTTTCGGCTGGCGCCTTCCATCGTTCCCCAACGCCAATAACCGTCCGGCCGATCGCACGGCATCCAGAGATCCAAGCGCGGGCGATAAACCGCGTCGCCGATGAGCAGATCGTCGTACGCATCTTCGAGAGCCGCAAGACACGC
>JAICEJ010000639.1 GCA_025924215.1 Candidatus Binatia bacterium | reverse complement strand
GCACCAAACCCGCACCATTCACCGGCATCGAGGCCGGTGGTTTGCGGTGAGCGCAATTCCAGTTGAGTTTCGTCAACCGCCGCATCGCTTAGTCGATCGGCATTGAGCCATAATCGTTTGGGCTTTATGCGCGGCGAGGGCCACTGAGCTTCCGCCACCCATCGGCCCGGTCGATGTTTATGAAACGGCTTCGGCGCGACACTCTCCTGCATCCAGACCCGCAGCATCGGCTCTGCCATAATCCCCGTATCGGCGCGCTTCAACCAGTGGTCCCACCAGCGTAGCGCCTCCTGCAGGAAACCGATGGCCGGTCCTGGCACGCCGTCGTGCGGATAGAGATGGGCCCAAGGTCCGATGAGACCTTTGCGCGGCACCTTGAGCCCCGCGAGAAGGCGCGAAATCGAGTTGCTGTACGCATCGGACCAGCCGCCGATCGCGTAGACCGGACAGGCAATCGCTTCGTAATCTTCACAGACCGATCCGTGCTTCCAGTACTCATCTCTGTGCGGATGTTCGAGCCAAATCTCCGGAAAGAACACCGCGTGATCAAGACGATCGCGCCACATGTTGCGCCAACGTTCTCCGACAAGCTCAGGATCAGGCGGACACGCATTGTAGCTCATCAGCACCGAGCCCCAGGTGAGGTTTTCATTCAAAAGGCAACCACCCATGTAATGAACGTCATCGAGATAACGATCGTCAGTGGAACAGACAGTAATAATCGCCTTGAGCGCGGGCGGACGCCGTGCCGCCACTTGCAAAGCATTGAAGCCGCCCCAGGATTTGCCCATCATGCCGACGGCGCCGCTGCACCAGGCTTGTTGCGCGATCCAGCGGATCACTTCCAGAGCGTCGTCGTGCTCCTGCTGCAAATATTCATCGAGCAAGAGGCCGTCCGAATCGCCGGAGCCTCTGAGATCCACGCGCACCGCGGCGTATCCATGACCTGCGAAATAGTGGTGCATGGGTTCGTCGCGTGCGCGCGTAAAGTCGCGCTTGCGATAGGGGATGTATTCCAAAATCGCCGGCACGGGAGAGATCTCCGCGTCTGCGGGCAGCCAGATACGAGCGGCCAGACGGCAGCCGTCGGCCATCGGGATCCAGGAGTTTTCAATGACCCGGACTGTACAAGGAAATTGATCGATAACTTTCATGCCGGCGACCTTTGCGGCCTATTATACTAGCCGGGATGATTTCGGATAAGAGGAGTGTGTTCAACGTTAAAGGTTCAAGGTTTAATCGCGCAGGTTCATGTGCGGAAGATGGGTTGGCGTTCCAGGAAAGATGCGCCTGCTGTTTACGTGCTGCTGAAAATCTTCAAGGCACAAGAAGGCAGTACGGCCAAAACACGGCTGTGGCAGCAACTGAGAGGGACTCGGATTTTAGTGAACCTCTACGGCGAGACAAATGGTTCAAAGTTCGCGCGAGGCCTGATTGGCATCTCGAATTGTGGAGAATGAACCTTGAACAGTGCCATTCCGGAACAGCGCGGCGAGGCGCTCCCGGACTTTCAAACCTATCTCGAGGTTCCAGCAGTTGACGACGGCGAGTCTGAAGCCACCCGGCGGCATCGAGTGGAGTTCCGGCGCTTTGTCTTCGTGAAACGTAATCTGGATGCTGGAAATGCCCGGCCAGGTGAGAAATTCGTCGACATAATCTTGCCCGGGTTTTTGATAGCGCGGGCCGTGAGCGCCGAACAATACGACGCTGTAGCCGGTCCGCCGCGCGTCATCGCGATAGTGCCAGGAACCCATGCTGTAGAGATCCACCACCGCATCGAGCCAACCCGGACCATACAAGTCGGGCCACTGGTCTGCGAAGCGCAGATGTGCCTCGATGATCTTTGTGCCGATGGTCTCGACGTTCACACAGCCCGTATATCCTTTTAAATGGCGACACAGCCACTCGCCGCAATACGCTTCGATCTCCGGCCGCGCTTCCTTGAGAATTTTCCAGTGATCAAACATGCCTTGATCGAGAGTTCTGCCGACGGTGTGACGCCACCATACCGGCTCGCCATCGATAACGGCGGCGTCCGTGCTCACATGCTCACCGCTAAGAAGCGGCATCGACATATGTCCGGGTTGAATCGCGGCGCGGAACTGCTGGGCCGATTCGATAATTTTGCCGCCACAACCCATACCGCGCATGTTGTAGATGGGCTTGCTGAACACCGGAAACTGGCGCGGCATAATGTCATGCGGCGCGCTGTCTAATTTTTGTGTTTCGCAGATGAGCAGCTTGTTGTAGATCCAACGATGCTGCGGATAACGCTGGTAGGCCAACTCATCGTCGGTCGGAATGACCACGTCATCGGGACAAGAAACGTCCGTGAAATACTGCGTGCGCCATGGATCTGCTTCCACAATCGGCATTGAAACTCCAATGTTAAAATCAATCGCGCAGCGGCAAGATTTTCCTTCCAGTCAGGGGTCGCTATACAATTTTGCCTCACCAGTACGACAACTTTGTTCTGTCCACGCCCGTTGTTGTCGGCTCGGTTGAGCGCGCGCCGAGGACAATTCCGTCAAACCAGCAATAAAAACCTGAAAAGATTTGAGGTTTGAGTCTTTAGCTCGCCACTGTCACAAACATTTTTGCCGCTTAGACGTACTTAGGTGCAAAGGCAGGACCAGCGAGCTTTTCCGGCCCTTGAAGCGTTGGGTGGGTTTTTAGACCCGGGTTATTCGAGATTTGGTCGCGAGTTTTCCTGGGAGCATAAGTAAGCGCCAAGCGTGGAAAATTGCGGCCTAGCCATTTAGCGGACAGGTTGCGGAATGGCGGAAGATTGTGATGTCT
>JAICEJ010000638.1 GCA_025924215.1 Candidatus Binatia bacterium | reverse complement strand
GAGGTAGACCAGCATGTCTACGCCTAGGATCCCTGCAGAGTCTCCTCGCCGATGGGCAGAGGGGAAAAATGTTGGGAACCCATCGCAGGCGACCATCACAACTAACAAGCCCGGCCGCGAGATCACCTTCAGCCAAGCTATCAACGAGGCGCTATCCGAGGAGATGCGCCGCGACCCAACTGTGTTTATCATCGGTGAAGATGTCGCCGAGGCTGGCACACCGTTCAAAGTATTATCGGGACTGGTCGGGGAATTCGGCACCCAGCGCGTGATCGACTCGCCGATCTCCGAAGCAGGCATCAGCGGTATCGGCGTGGGCGCCGCTATGACTGGAATGCGGCCTGTGGTGGACATCATGTTCGGCGATTTCATCACCTTGACTATGGACCAGCTGGTCAACCAGGCGGCGAAGATTCACTATATGTCCGGCGGCAAGCTTAAAGTGCCGATGGTGCTACGAACGACTTTAGGCGCAACCCGCCGTTCGGCGGCGCAGCACAGCCAGAGCCTTCACGCCTGGGTGAGTCATGTTCCCGGATTGAAAGTCGTCGTGCCGTCGACGCCCTACGATGCCAAGGGTCTGCTCAAAAGCGCCATCCGCGATGACAACCCGGTCGTGTTCTTCGAGGATAAAATGATGTACCAGCTGAAGGGGCCGGTCCCGGCCGAGGAGTACACGATCCCGCTGGGAGTGGCTGATATCAAGCGCGCCGGCAACGATATCACGCTGGTGGCAACCAGCAGTATGGTGCACGTCGCCCTGGCGGCAGCAGCAGTGTTGGCAAATGATGATATCAGCGCCGAAGTTATCGATGTCAGGACAACCGCGCCGCTGGACACAGACACCCTCGTTCAATCGGCCAAAAAAACCAGCCGCGCCATCGTCATCGACGAAGGTTATGAGAACTACGGCGTCACGGCAGAAATTGCCTCGGTGATCGCCGACGGCGCCTTTTACTATCTCGACGCGCCCGTCAAGCGCATGGGCGCCATGAATGTGCCGGTGCCGTTTTCGCCTGTGCTTGAAGATCAAACCGTGCCGACAACCGAATCGGTTACTGCAGTGGCAAAAAAACTGTGCAAACAGCGATGAAAAATTTGTACAACAGTTCAACGGTTCAACCGTTCAATGTCAGAAGAAGCCTCGCAAGCTGAGAGCTCTGACTCATTAACGTCTGGGCACTCGGAGCCGTTGGAACCCTTGGAACGAGTTTATCTTTCGTTGAACTTTGAACGGTTGAACCATTCTCGTGGGGAGATGTCATGGGGTTGAAAACCTTCGGCTTGATGGCCGTGGACTGGGAAGAGCGGGTTAATATCGAGCGGCTCCGGCAGGAGCGGCTGGCGCGGGTGAAAAATGCGCTGAAGAAATCCGAAATCGGCGCGCTGCTCTGTTTCGATATGAACAACATTCGCTATATCACCGCGACACACATCGGCACCTGGGCGATGGACAAGCTGGTGCGCTTTTCACTGTTGCCGCAGGACGACGACCCGATTTTATGGGACTTCGGCTCCGCGGCTCGGCACCATCAAATTTACTGCCCTTGGCTCGGCGAACGGTCGCGCGCCGGCATCTCGACCTTGCGCGGCGCAACTAATCCGGGCTCTGGATTGGCCGAAGACGTGGCGAAGAAAATCCGCCTCGAGCTGGAGAAGCGCAAGCTCTCGAATGAGCCGGTCGGAGTCGATGTTATAGAGATCCCGGTGCTGTTTGCCTTGCAGTCGCAGGGCATCAAGGTTGTCGATGGCCAGCAACTCATGCACGAGGTAAGAAAGATCAAAACTCAAGATGAAATAACCTTGCTCAACACCGCAACGATGATGGTGGATGCGGCTTACGACGAGCTTTATCGATTCATGAAGCCGGGAGTAAAGGAAAACGAATGCGTCGGAGTTGTGAGCAAGGTACTTTACGATCTCGGCTCGGAGCATGTTGAAGGCGTCAACGCGATCTCGGGTGAACGCTGCAGTCCCCATCCGCACGTCTACACCGATCGCGTCCTCCGGCCTGGTGATCCGGCCTTCTTCGATATTTTGCACAGCTTCAATGGTTACCGCACCTGCTACTATCGAACCTTCGCCGTAGGCAGCGCCTCCCCGGCGATGGTCGACGCCTACAAGCGCTGCCGCGACTACATGGACGCGGCGATCAGCATCGTCAAGCCGGGAATCACCACGGCAGATGTCGTCAAGCTCTGGCCCAGGGCAGAGGAATTCGGCTTTGCCAACGAAGAGGCAGCCTTTGCGCTGCAGTACGGCCATGGGGTTGGCTTATCGATTTGGGAAAAACCGATTTTCAGCCGGCTCGTTTCATTGGACCATCCTGAGGTCATCGAAGAAGGCATGGTGTTCGCTCTGGAAACCTATTGGCCGGCAAGCGATGGCTGGTCGGCAGCGCGTCTCGAAGAAGAAGTGGTGGTGACCAAAGACGGCTGCGAAATCATCACTCGATTTCCATCGGAAAAGCTGCTAGTTGCCGGCACGCACTACTTCACTGCCGGCGGAGAGTTGCCGACCACACGGGAAACGCAATCGGCATTGAACAACCCAGGCGCGCTGGAACGGATCAAGGGATAAAGTCATTGTGGATTTTAGATTCTGGATTTTCGATTACTCCGGATTGAAGAGCGAGACATCTTCAACGATTGGAACCGGTGGAACGATTGGCACTACTGGAACGGCTTTTTCTTTTCCGGATCAGACGTTGAACTGTTGAATCTTTAAACTGTTGAACTGAATTTTATGCCGACGAATGTCATCATGCCCGCACTCGGCGTAGCCCAAGAAAAAGGCACGCT
>JAICEJ010000637.1 GCA_025924215.1 Candidatus Binatia bacterium | reverse complement strand
CGTGCAAAGATGATCCGGGAAATAAGATGTCTGTTTAGCTCTCGATCCCCAGTTTTTCGAGCTTTCGGTAAAGCGTCGAAAGACTCAATCCCATGAGCTCGGCCGCCCGTATCTTGTCGCCGCCGGCTTTATTCAAGGTGCGTTCGATATGGCTTTTTTCGTAGAGATCAAGCGCCGCGCTGAGACTATCCTCGTAATTGAATTCTCCTCTGTCGGTTTGATGCCCAGGTAGTTCAGACGGCTTGATCCATTCGCCGTCGCCGAGAATCATCGCCCGCTCCAGAACGTTGTCGAGCTCACGGATGTTTCCCTTCCATGGAAACGACATGAGAATCCGCATGGTCGCGCTATCGACGCCTTTGTACGCCGTGTTCATCTCCTGATTGTGGCGCTGGATAAGATGCTCCACCAACCCCGGCAGATCGTCAAGCCGCTTGCGCAGCGGCGGAATATTGATCTCGAATACATTCAGACGATAAAATAAATCGTCGCGAAAGCGCCCGGCTTCCACTTCGGCGTTGAGATCGCGATTGGTGGCGGTAAGAATCCGCACATTGACCTTGACAGGGGTTGTCGATCCGACCGGAAGAATTATTTTCTCCTCGAGGACGCGCAGCAGCTTGGGCTGAAGGGTCAGCGGCATTTCGCCGATCTCGTCGAGAAAGATCGTGCCGCCGCGCGCTCTTTGAAACAGCCCCTCTTGAGAAGTGACGGCACCGGTAAAGGAGCCCTTAACATGTCCAAAAAGCTGGCTCTCGAGAAGATTTTCCGGAATGGCGCTGCAGTTTACCGGGAGAAAAACATTATCGCTGAACCGGCTGTGCGCGTGAATCGTGCGCGCCACCACTTCTTTGCCGACGCCGCTCTCGCCGGTGATTAGAACCGTGGTCGGCGCTGGAGCGACTTTCTTTATTAAATGGGCGATGTCCTGCATCGCCTGACTGCGCCCGAGCGGCCGCTCGGGACTGAAGCGGGTGTTGATCTCACGGCGCAGCAGCTGGTTCTCCCAGGCGAGCTTGCGATGGTCCATCAGGTGCCGGACCTTGCGCAGCACATCTTCAAAAATAAGCGGCTTGAGCAAGTAATCTTGAGCGCCCAGACGGATGGCTTCTATCGCCGTCTCAACCGTGGCGTGAGCGGTCATCAATATCACGAGTGTCTGCGGCGAGATCTCACGGATGTGCCGCAGCACGGCAATACCGTCGGCGTGGGGCATGGCTAAATCGGTAAGCACCAGATCGAGATCGTGTTGATCGACGAGCTCAATGCCGGCTTTGCCGTCAGCGGCAGCATGAACTTCAAAATCCTCGCCTCTTAATAGGTCGACTAAACTTTCCCGTGCGGATTCTTGATCCTCAACAACCAGTATTGTTCCGGTCAACTTAGCTTTCCTCTTTCGCAGTTCTGCGAAACTCGTTAAAGAAAATCTTATTTCCGCAAGTGCAGCAGAGTCATTCTTCGGCTAATTCCTTAATTGCTGTAACCGGTGCAATACCCAAGCCAGCCAAAATCCTAACGGAGTCGTTGCGGCAGCTCTAGCCGGAAGGTAGTCCCTTCTCCGAGCTTACTTCGATAGGAGATTTTTCCATCGTGGGCGATGAGGATTTGCCGGACGATCACCAGCCCTACTCCGGTTCCTTCTTTCTTAGTAGTTACAAAAGGCTCAAACGCATTGATGTCCAAAGGAATACCTTTTCCGGTATCGGTAATTTCCAGTATCACTGAGTCGGTGGCCGTAAAGCCATCAATGGTGATCCTGCCGCCCTGAGGCATCGCCTCGCTGGCGTTTTTAACCAAATTGAGCAGAGCCTGCTTCATCTTATCGCTATCGATGCTGATGACCGGCAGATCAAAAGGTAAGGAAGTCTTTAGCTCTATCCCGCTCTGCGCAAGATGCGGCGCTTGTAGGTCAACAATGTCTTCGATTAGCTGCGTCAGGTTGACCGGTCGAAAGACATATTTTTCTTTTCTCGAGATTGTTGCGAACTCTCCGACCAATTTTTGCAGTCGGGAGATTTCGTCCTTGAGTCTCTTCACAGTTGGGGTCAGTTGAGTGCCCGCGCTATCGTTCAGCTTGTTGAGACGCTGCTCCAGGAGCTGAATCGTCAGGGACATTCCGTTAAGCGGATTGGCGAGCTCATGGCCGATCTTGGCCGCGGTGCTGCCGATGGTAGCCAGCCGTTCGGTTTCCATCAGCTGGTTCTGTAACTTGGTTTTCTCCGAGATGTCGCGAATGAAGGCGGCATAATGCACTTCTTGATCTACTGATATTTCAGTGACGGAGAGCTCGATGGGAAACGGCTCGCCATTCTTCCGCCGCGCGCTGACTGTTCGAATCCGGCCAATGGCGCGGGCTTCACCGGTTCTTTCGTAGCGAGCGATATATTCATCGTGCTCTGTAGCATACGGCTCCGCCATGAGCATATTGACCTTTTCTCCGATAACTTCGTTGCGCGGATAACCGAATATCCGTTCAGCCGCCGGATTGAATAAAACGACCCGGCCTTGACGATCGATGGACAGGACAGCATCTTGAGTTGTTTCGATCAGGCTTTGCAGCCAAGCTTGGCCCCATCTCACTTCAGAAATATCCCGGATAAAAGCGGCGTAGTGAACTTCTTCGTTTTCACCGGTCGCGACTTGCGTCACCGAAAGCTCGAGGGGAAAGGTTTCGCCGCTTTTACGTCGTCCCTCCACTGTGCGAATGCGGCCGATTGCGTGCGGCTCGCCGGTCCGTTCATAGCGGGCAATATAGCCGTCGTGCTCGGTGGCGTAGGGCTCGGCCATCAGATCATTGACCTTGCGTCCG
>JAICEJ010000636.1 GCA_025924215.1 Candidatus Binatia bacterium | reverse complement strand
ATGAGGAGCGAGAGTGATAATCGATTGCGATAGTCATCTGATGCCCAAGGACGCTTTTGACAGTGTTGGCGGCCGCTTCAGCTCGCGCAAACCGATATTAAAATTCGCCGATAACGGGCTGTACGCCGATGTCGAGTTTCCCGGCAATGCGCCTCAAGTGCCCGGGACCAGCCCGCTCGGCGCACCCGGTTCCGGCGCCATGTTCAGAAGCTTGTGGGATGTGGAAGCGCGCATGAGCGACTACGATGAGCGTCTCGGGATCGAAAGGCACTTCGTATTGCCGCAATTTTCCGGCTGGTGGTCCTACGTGATAGAACCCGAACTGGCCGGGCGGATGGCCCGTTCGCACAACGAGTCGATGCTGCGGATCATGGAGAAGTATCCCGGCAGGATTCTCGGAGTCGCGCTGGTGGCGCTGCAGGACGTTGCCGGATCAATTCGCGAGCTGGAGTGGGCCAAGGAGCATGGTTTCGCCGCTGCCGTCGTTGATAAAGTCTTTCCCGTCAAAGATCATCCATACGGTGAGCCTCTCGGCAGCCGGCGCGAGCTCTGGCCGTTCTTCCGAAGAGCCGAGGAGCTGGACATGCCGCTCTACCTGCACAACGTCCAGCATGGCCATCGCCTCAGTAACTTGCTGCCGTTCCAGAGAGACGGGCTTTACGTCTTCGCGCCGCAGGAAGGGCACATGAGCTTGGTTTCATTGTTCACCAGTGGTTTGTTGGATGCTTGCCCCAAGCTGCAGTTTGTTTACACCGAAGCGGGCACCGCGTTTATCAAACCTCTGGTTCAGCGTCTCGATAAAATTCTGGAAGCGCCGCCGGTGGATTATGACGATCAGGAAGAAGCGCCGCTGGGCAACGGCAATTTGTCCAAGACAGGCGAGAAGCTTCGCCGCGCGCGCGCGATTCTGCCTGCAAGCGAGTTCCTTGAAAAAAATAAGAAGCCGGCCAGCCATTATTTTAAAAATAACTTTTCCTTCACAATCGAGACCGAAGAGCCGGAGCTTGCCGAAGCCATCGATTTCCTCGGCGCCGAACGCTTCCTCTTCGCCACTGACTACCCCCATGACGATCCCGGCGGAAGGATGAAATTCGAAGACGTGGAATTGCTGAGAAAACACCCGGACATCTCAGAAGAAGACAAAGAGCTGATACGGTGGAAGAACGCTGTCCGTTTGTTTCATCTGGAGTCGTGATTGAACCTCTATCGCTGATTTGCGCCAGCGTGCTGTGCAGTGGCGTTAGTGACTCTGCTAGAGTCCGTCATTGCCGCATGCTTTTAGCCGGAATCCAGGCGAATTTTGGACTGGACCCCCGCTTAAAACATCCGGGGTGACAAATTTGGGGGAAAGTTATCCAAGGGCTTCAAGTACCCCGGAAGCTTGCTGCGAGGTTGTTCATTACAGCTGAATAGGATCCGTACTTTATGCCAATACCTGAACGCTACAATCTCGGCTACAACATCGGTGTGGGCGGTGCGGTGGTGCGTGACGGCGAGCTCTTGCTGGTGCGGCGCGCTTCGCGGCATGGCCGTGGCAACTGGCAACTCCCCGGCGGCTTCATCGAACCCGATGAAACCATCGAACAGGCGGTTGTCCGTGAAGTGCAGGAAGAGGCGGGAGTCAACGCCGAAGTCGAAGCCGTCTTGGGCTTGCGCAGTCGCTACGATCCGGACTCGGGAAACGGCGTATACATCATACTCTTGTTGCGGCCGGTCAGCGGCGAACCCACCGCTGACAACCACGAAGTCGATCACGCTGGCTATTTCACCCTAGAGCAAATTCGCGGCTTGAATCCATTGCCGCCGGTTAACTGGGAGATTGCCCAACGAGTGCTCGCGCCCGATCGTCGCTTGCTGTACCCTAAACCCCTCGCCAACTTGAACGGCGCGCAGTACACGCTCTTCGTCGGATGAACGACGGTTCCAAGTCCAGTTCGAAGGCTCATCTGTTTTGCGGGCTTCTGTCTTGTTCCGAGGCGCGGCGTCAGCTACAGGTCGAAAAACACGAAGCGTGAAACAAGGCTGTCTAGTTCGGCGGGCAAAATCGTTCATTTACCCAGCTCATTTTCTTAAGGGGCAGTGCCGTCACCTTTATGCTTCACAAGACGACCCCAAAAGATTGCCGCCGTACGCCTGCCTGTAAGATGTCAGGCCCTGTCACATTTATGTTTGACGACATCAAAGTTTCTTTACATTCAGCGACGGCGTTAAATTCCCGAACCTACGCGGCGGCGGGTATCGGTAGCGTAAAACTAAACCTCGAGCCTTTGCCAGGCTCGCTGGTCACCCAGATTTTGCCCCCATGCAGCTCGACGAACTTCTTAGCTAAGGTTAACCCAAGTCCGGTTCCCTCTGTCTTATGAGCATAGTCGGAGCCCACCTGGCGGAACTCCTCGAAGATACTGGGCTGGTCCTCGGGGGCTATGCCGATGCCGGTGTCAGTTACTGAGATCTCCACCGAACCATTGCTCTGCCTGGCGTCAATTCCAATCCGTCCTCCTTCCGGCGTGAACTTGACCGCATTGGAAAGCAGATTGAGCAGAATCTGCTTGATCTTGCGTTCGTCGCCGACGTATTCGCCAAGTCGTTCGTCTACTGTAACGTCAATCGTGATGCCGTGCTTTGTGGCGCGCTCGCGCACAAAGGTGCGCGCATTGTCTATGGCTAAGGGAAGATCGAATGGTGCCAGCTCCAGCTCCATGCGACCGGCCTCGACCTTGGAGAGATCGAGTATTTCGTTGATCAGCGAGAGGAGATGGCGGCCCGACGAAAGGATATCTTCGGTGTACTCGGCTTGTTTCTCGTTGAGT
>JAICEJ010000635.1 GCA_025924215.1 Candidatus Binatia bacterium | reverse complement strand
GGCGACGATAATATCGTCATTTCCACCGATTACCCGCACATTGACTGCCGCTGGCCGCACGCGCTCGATGAGTTTCTGATGACGCCGATCAGCGAGCAATCAAAGAAAAAAATTCTCTGGGACAATTGCGCGCGGCTGTACGGTGCAAACTAGATCGGCGCTGCTGCACCGATCTCTCTCTTGACGGGAAAGGATCTTGATGATGGCTCGAAAGCTTTCTTGTATCGTGTTCCTGATCGTGTTGCTGCTGGTACAGGGAACAGTTTTTGGACAGACAAAAATCAAAGCGACCTACGGAGCGCCGAGCCTGAGCGTCATCATGATCCAGTTCGGCGCTCAAGCGGGGACGTTCGCCAGGCACGGTCTGTCCATGGAAGCGGTGTACATTGCCGGAAGATCGATCAACGCTTTGCTGGCCGGCGATGTGCAGTTTGGTTTCATCGGCGGGCCGCAGGTGATCCAGGCGCGCATGTCGGGCGCCGACGTGTTGGTTATCGGCGGTCTTAACCGCTTGGGCCAAATGATCGTCACCCATCCGTCGATCAAATCGCCGTCCGATCTCATTGGCAAAAAAGTCGGGATCGGTGTCTTCGGCACGGTGGCGGACTACGGTATGCGGTTGGGATTGAAGCAATTCAACCTGCGGCCCAACAAGGACGTGACCTTTATTCAAGTGGGAGACGTTCCGGCGCGCTTGGGGGCGGTGACCTCGGGCGCAGTGCATGCAGTGATTCTGAACAGCCATGACAAGCATTACTTGGAGCGGTTCGGGCTCAAGCTTCTCACGGAAACAGAAGATGTGGACTTCCTGGGTTCGGCGCTGGTGACCACCGACTCTTACGTCAGAAGCAATCGCGATGTGGTTATGCGCTTTGCCCGAGGTGCCGCCGAGACGATACGCTTCATCAAAACTGAGCCAAAGCGGAGTTCGGAGATTTTGCAGAAGATCTATCGCGAAAACGATCCGGCGATTACGGCGCGGCGTTATCAGTTGCTCACCGGTGTCTATGCCGATTATCCATATGTCCTGTCTAGTTCGATCCAGTCCGTGCTCGATGTCCTACGCGAGGACGGCAAGATCAAAGATGCGCCGCCGGCGCAAACATTCATGGACATGACTTTCCTCCAAGCGGCGGAGAAGGAGCGCCAGGTATCGGGTCAGAAATAATGTGGATCGGAAATAGGCATGCTGGCGGTTCTTAGCTTCCTTTAGCTCAGACGTTGAATGGATTTACTAAGTTGCGAGGACGAAAAGATTGAAGAAGTCATGTTTACCTCTCATCGCAGTTCTACTTTTTTCATGGCTGCCTGGTACCGCGATGGCACAAACTCACCCGCTCAAGGTCGTGTTCCCGAGCTTTAGCGGGGCGTTCACGCCACTGTGGATGGCCCATGATCTGGGACTTTTTGTTAAGCATGGGGTCGAAGTCCAGCCGGTTTTTATCGAAGGAGGTTCGCGTGCTGCGCAGGCTATAGTTGCGCGGGATATCGACGTCGGTATTCTCTCGGGCGGAGTGATCGAAGCGACCCTCGCAGGCGCGGAGTTGACGTTCGTCGGCACGCATCTAAAGACATTGGTCTTTAGTCTTTACGGGCCGCCGGAGATTCGCGGCGTGCCCGAATTGAAGGGAAAGACCATCGGTGTGACGCGCTTTGCAACTCCGGCGCAATACAGCGCGATCTTGGCGCTCAGAAAGTTCGGTCTCGAGGCGGACCGTGATGTGAAGCTGCTCCAAACGGGAGGCATTCCCAATAGCCTCGCCGCCATGCAAAAAGGAGTTGTTCAAGCGGCCGTGCTTACGGCACCGACGACCATCCAGGCCCGGGCGTTGGGCTACCGCGAAGTGGCGGATATCGCGTCTTTGGGTATTCCGTTCATCCACAGCGGCGTGACTCTCAGAAAGGTGACTCTCAAAGATCAGCCAAAGCAGATTGACGCGTTTCTCAAAGGCTTTCATGAAGCCACTCGCCTTATGAAAGCCGACGAAACGTTGGCTAACAAAATTACCGGCAAGTACACTCGCGTGCAGGACTCCGAACGGCTGAAGGAAACCTACGATTCCTTTGCCAAACATCTCGCGCCGGATCTCCTTGTACCGCGTGAAGCGGTCGTCAATATGCTGCAGTTCGTCGTCGCGACCGATCCTCGCGCGGGTAAAGCGAAGCCCGAAGAGTTTTACGATAACAGCGCACTGCAGCGTTTGGCGAAGACGGGATTTTTCAAAAACTGACGCAAACAGTGTAGATAAGGAGTTTCCACTTTCGCGCTCCAATTTTGATTTGAATATAAACTAAACTCATCCGTTAACTTTACGTTGCGCGCCGCCCGAGCTGCGTAAATTCATGTCCCGTCTTTTCTGCCGGGTGCGCCCAACGCTTTCCAATATTCGAGAATCCCCACCATGCCGGCAAAGCGGACGAGCAGAAACGGGTGTAATCCGAGTTGATATAGCCTTGGCATATCTCGCTCGCGTAGGGCATCGATCTCGGCTTGGCTGAAACGGTATTTTGCCGCCAATTCATCCGGCTCGTGATCAAGCTGACGGACAAGGTCTTTGTCGCGAATCATATCGCTGACAAAAATATTGAGGCTCGTCGTAAGGTGCCTGGCCTCGTCGATAAAACTGGCGAGCAGATCCGATTTATGCTGCGTCATCGGGCCTCCCAGTACGCATAGCCGAGACCGATGTGCCAAAGGCGAACATATTCGACGACGGTGGCCTTGACGTTATCGCCGATGATGCCGGCGGCGATGATCCAGTTCACCAATTCACCATTGCCCCTGCGCAGTATCTCTTCGGGCGACATGGCGGCCAG
>JAICEJ010000634.1 GCA_025924215.1 Candidatus Binatia bacterium | reverse complement strand
TTGATCGTGTGAAACCACATACGTTATCGTACTGTCATGTCGTTGAGGATTTCTGTTCAGCTAAAAACGCAAGCTCGGAAAGAAAAACATCGTAAAAATCTCACAGCACGAGTATCAAGTCTCAGTACATGCCGTGCCTGTGGCAGGAAAGGCCAACCGAGAGGTTGTCGAACTGCTGGCGAGATATTTCTCCGTTCCTAAATCATCCGTGAGAGTTCTTCGCGTCGATCTTCCGAAAAAAGCTGGTCGAGATCGACTAACCGACGGCGAGTTTGCGCTCCGCGGAAAATCAGCTTATTGGAAGCATTAAACTTTTAAAGGACCAAAAGTGTCGAAAGCCGAAACCGCGCAAGTATTGAGCAATCCGTTAAGTCATTGGGGCCGATTGGCGGCCAACTCGAGCGCTCATCTCACCGAACATCTCTTCAACGGAGTTATTGCCGTCATCCTGCCGCTGATCACTGCTTCTCTGGGGCTAACGCTTGCCCAAGCCGGCATGTTGGCTTCAGCCCGCACGTTGATGGCCGGAGTGGCTAGCTTTCCGTCGGGCTTTTTGGCCGATCTAGCGAGTCGGCGCAATCTCCTGCTGGGAATTTGCATTGGCATGATCGGACTAGCGACTTTCGGCTTGAGCGCTGTTTCGAGTTTTCCCTTGTTGATGATCTTCATGGCGCTCAGTGGCTTGGGCGGGGGCGGTTTTCATCCGCAATCCATAGCGATACTTTCCGCCCGCTATCGTGACAAGCGGGCCTTCGCGCTCGGCGTGCACGACAGCAGCGCGAACTTGGGAGAGGTTCTCGGCCCGCTTAGCATAGGGCTGCTGCTCAGTATTTTTGACTGGCGCACCACACTGCAGATTTGGGCGATTCCAGGCCTGGCGGTTGGGTTGCTGTATGCGCTTTTCGGTGGCGAAGGGGATGTCACAGTAGCGCGCGGCCGCGACTACCGTCGGGCGTTGTGGGAAGATGTGGTCAAGAACAAAACCGTATTCGCCCTCGTAGCTGTCTCGACTCTCCGCGCCATGGGCCAAACCGCTCTGGCGGTGTTTTTGCCGCTGTATTTGTTATTGCACTTAAAGCTCACGGCCGTAGCAGCCGGCGCCTATATGTCTATCCTATTTCTTTTTGCCGGTGCGGCGCCGGCATTGGTCGGTTGGCTTTCGGATCGTTTCGGCCATAAGCTTTTGATCGTTATTTTTTCGATGCTGAGCGTGATCGCCATCACTGCAATTCCGTATCTCGCATCGGGGTTTGTCTTAGGGTGCGGTCTTGCGGCTCTCGGAGCGCTCCTCTGGGCTTTGCGACCGGTGATCGTATCGGCGGCAATGGAAGCCGCACCGCAAAATCTGACCGGCAGTATTATCGCTTTTATCTATGGCGCGAATATGGGGGTATCGTTTCTCGCGCCGATTCTCGCCGGGATCGTCGCCGATTCTTATGGCCTGCCTGCGGCGTTGATTTTTATCGCATTCTTCCCATTTTCGGCTTCTGTCCTCACCCTTTTTCTGCTCAGGCCCACGGCTGTGGTTGATCCCTAAAACGATTTACAGAGATGACTCTCATTCTTAGTAATGACGAGATCGAGCAGCTGTTTACGCTCGAGGAATGCTTTAAAGTCTTGGAGCCGGCGCTATGTGATCTCGGTAATGGCAATGCAGTGAACATGCCGCGCCAAGATCTATTGGTACCGGGACCAATAGACGGTAGTTACCACGGCCTGAAAACATCCTGCGCTTCCTTGCCGCAATCCGGTGTGACGACGATGCGGCTTACCTCCGATATTCTCACTTGGCCGATTGTTGGAGGTCGGCAGCGTCGCGTAAAGATTCCTTTAGCGATGGGCGGGAAGTATGTCGGTCTCGTGTTTGTCTTTAGCACCTCGACGGGAGAGCTTCTGGCCATCTTTCCCGACGGATTTATCCAGGCGATTCGTGTCGGAGTTACCAACGCGCTTTCGGCGAAATACATGGCCCGGTCCGATTGCTCGGTGATGGGGGTATATGGCTCGGGTTGGCAAGCGCGTCCCGCAGTGCTCGCGATGTGCAAGGTTTTGCCGCTCCGCGAAATTAAAATTTATAGCCCAACGCAATCTAACCGTGAAAATTTCGCTGCTGAGATGCGGCGCATAATTGCTGCCGATGTTATCGCCGTCTCGTCACCGGAAGATGCGGCCAAGTATGCCGATGTCGTGGCTCTTACGACCAATGCTCTGGACCCTTTCTTTCCCGCATCTTGGCTCCGCGCAGGAATGCATATCACCACGGTACGGCCCAGCGAGATGACGCTTGAAGCTCTGTTGGGTTGCGATCTTATCGCTGTTTCGACGCGCCAAGCTGCACAACTCTTCACATTACCGGGGCAGGAGAGCGCGATTCCGGAATTTGGCAAGGGCGATTACGGTCGCGCAGAGCTAGAAAAAACCGCCGCGGACTGGCGTGATAAACCGGAGCTTTCAGAAATAATTGCCGGTAAAGTCAAAGGCCGGGATAAAGACTCCGACGTAACTTGCATGCTCAATCATTTGGGACTTGGGCTTCAGTTCTCTGCCGCAGCGGCGAGAGTGTACGAGCTTGCGCGAGAAAAGGGCTTGGGAAGAGTGTTGCCGACAGAGTGGTTTGCTCAAGACGAGCACTCGTAAAGCGGCTTTTGCCTAAAATAAGTGCTTTCTCAACAAGCGCAATCGACGCGTCCGGTTCCACAGTTCAAACGTTCAACTGTTCGATGTCAAAACAATCGAGTGATGGAGTAGCCGTGTCCAATGCACCATGCGATTACCGCATTGGATTACTCATTCGATCAGTATTCCCTAAGAAGCTGGCCCAGAGAGGTTAAAC
>JAICEJ010000633.1 GCA_025924215.1 Candidatus Binatia bacterium | reverse complement strand
CAGTCACCTGCGGGCTTGACGTGACCGTGCACGAGCCGAGTACATCCGCTACTCGGGCGAGAATAGAAGGGGCTGACTACACCGCGTCCTCAGGCCGTTCGTACTTCGCTTTGCCCAGCCGTTCTTTGATGGTCGGATAAGCGACGGTGAACACCGTTAAGGCGATGAGCCCTACAACCGTCGGGAAGAGCAGCCACTTTGCGCCGTAAGCGGCGGTGGAGATCCACAAGTAATTCTCTGCTATTTTACCTAGGGTCAATCCTAATATCAGTGGTGGACGCGGCCAGCCATATTTGACCATGAAATAGCCGATGATCCCGAAGATAATCGTGAATACCACATCGGTGATGTCGTTATTGGCGGTAAAGGAGCCAATAAAAACCAGGAACAAGAGGAACGGAATCAACAAAGATCCGCGAATGAAGGTAAGGGACGCCAGGTGATTTAAAAAGAGGAAACAAATGCCGGCGACGATCAGATTGGCGATAATCAAGACCCAAACCATGGCAAACGTCACGTCGAGCCGTGATTTGAGCATTTCCGGGCCGGGATTCAGCCCGACGATCAACATGGCGCCGAGCAGCAGTGCCATGGCGCCGCTACCGGGAATGCCAAAAGCAATTGTCGGGATGAGGTCGCCGCCGCGCGTGGAATTGTTCGCCGCGCCTGGGCCGAGCAGGCCTTCGATGGCGCCTTTGCCGGCTCGCGATTTATCCTTCAGTCCTTGTACCGCATGCGCGTAGGAAATCCATTGAGCGACGTTGGCGCCCAGAACTGGCAGGACGCCAAAGTAGACCCCAATTAGGCTGCAACGAACGACCAGCCAAAAATGGCGAAACGTATCTTTGACCCCATCCATAACGCCGGTTAGCTTGCCGGTTTTGCCACCGGAGATGCTGGTGCCGCGCACAGCGAGGTCGACGATCTCAGGTATGGCAAACAAGCCGACAACAACGGGAATGAGGTCGAGGCGATCCCACAAGTAGAGACTGCCGAAAGTGTAGCGCAGCGAGCCGGTCTGCGGATCGACGCCGATCGCCGCCAGCATCAGTCCTATACCACCGGCGAGCAGACCCTTGATCAACGACGGCCCGGCCAGGGTGCCGATGAATGTGATGCCCATGATCGCGATGATGAACAACTCCGGCGAACCAAAGAGTAAGACAAGCGGACGCATGATCGGAATCGAAAGCGCTAGCGAAAGCGCGCCGATTACGGAGCCCAAGACCGAACTCATGATCGCGGCGCCGAGCGCTCGTCCGGCTTCGCCGTTCTTGGACATAGGATAACCGTCCAGTATCAGCGCGGCGGATGAACCCTCGCCAGGAATGCCGAATAAAATCGAAGTGAGATCGCCGGTCGTGCCGGTGACCGCGAGCATGCCCAGGAGAAAGGCAAACGCCGAAATCGGTTCTTTAATCGTATACGAAAACGGGAGCATAAGGGCGAGCGTTGATAAGCCACCGATACCGGGGAGCAAGCCGACCCAGAAGCCGATGAAGATACCTACCAGCATGTACCCAAAAGCCGGCCACGCTACGACTTGCCAAAACCCACTGACGAAAGCTTCAAGCATGTCGATCTCCTAAAGGATTTTTCGTGCGGATCATGCCTATCTCATCCGGCTGCGGTGGTCAACAACATTCAGTTCTGTTCGCCCACATGAACCAGCGTTAATGGCAACATATCTCGAGTCAGAGTTTTGGGATGGCCTCCCCTGGTGCAAGGAGAGAAGCGGCGCAATTAATATGAGATTGTGTCGAAACATGCTGAGTCTGGTGGCATCAGGGTCAATTCCGAGGCACCGGATTCAGATCGTCCGAACAATCGACATGCGTATGATTCTGGAGACTGCCGTGTAGCGTTGTGACCATCAGCAAACCTTCGGGTTCTATACTAAAACACCCGCAGCTCACGAGATTGCGAGGATGAGCTATCTTTGTTCGCGACGGAGTTGCCTGCCGAAGTATTCCCACAGATTGTGAACGGCATCGGGGTGGT
The DNA here is from genome assembly GCA_025924215.1 of Candidatus Binatia bacterium. Lineage (GTDB taxonomy): Bacteria > Desulfobacterota > Binatia > UBA9968 > UBA9968 > WHTF01. Next base: position 858 of record JAICEJ010000633.1, on the reverse strand, counting down.
AAAAGCGCTTGCGCTTGAGCAGTGCCTCAGCGTCAGTCGTCCAGGAAAAAGCCCCCATGGATGCTGCGGCAACTTGTGTCTTAGCGCTGTGCTCGAGGAGCACGCCGCGGACGCAGGCCTCCTCGATGGAACTAGCCGCGACGACGATGCCATGATTGCGCAACAGGACGATCTTGTGCTCGCCGAGTAATCCAGCAACGGCAATCCCTTGCTCGGGCGTGACGATGAGATCGGAAGATTCCTCGAACTTTTTCAACGCCGGCGGATAGAAAGCGCAGCTCATGTTGGTGATCGGCAGGAGACGGTGTTCCGAAGAGGCAATAATTGTGGAGTAGACCGGGTGCGTGTGGATGACGCAGCGGATTTCAGGGGTGGTCCGATAAACTTCGCTGTGAATCGGAAATTCATTGTGCCGTTTGCGTTTGCCGGAGATCTTGTTCCCTGCGAAATCGATAAGAACGAGATCGTCCTCGGTAACTTCCTCCAAGCCGATCCCGGACCCTTTGATCCAATATTGCCCGGGAGTATCCGTCAGCGCCGATACATGGCCGTAGATAAAATCGTTATGCCCGTGCATGGCTAAAATCCGGCACGCCAAAGCGAGTTTTTCTTGTATGGTCATCAATTCTACTCCGGAGTAAATAGTTGCTTCGGCGAAGCTAATCGAGAGATCTCCCTCTGTCAAATGGCTGATGGCTAATTTGATATGGGAGAAGTTCTGTATGGGAACAAATGAATTGAGAAAATTCCCGACCTAGAGCCTGGACAAGAAGCCAAGCGACGGCTTTCGACAATGACGGCAGGATAGATCCCAGTTTCCTGCCCTTTCGACGGACGAAGCTGAGGATGGGGAATTTG
>JAICEJ010000632.1 GCA_025924215.1 Candidatus Binatia bacterium | reverse complement strand
GGCTTGAACTGGACGAGCCGGCCGGGCGTTATAATCATCTTTGCCATCACCTTATTTGGGGTACTGTATCCGGTCTTCAAGAGTAGGAAAGCACGGCGGCTTGCCAATGCCACCGGTTCCGCTCCGAGGGAGACAGCGCGCCGCAGCGGCATCCATTTTGGCCCAGCTGCGTTATTTACTCTTATCATCGCCACGATCATCGCAATAGCGCTTTTTCAAAGCCGCAACTTCGGCTTTCGCGCCGGGCTGTTTCCCTGGGTTATTGGCATCCCGACTCTGCTGTTGGCATTGGTGCAGCTCGCGAAAGATGTGGCCCGGCCGAAAGAAGCGCGGGCGAGTGAGCATGAGGCGATTTCGCCGAAAGCGGTCAGACACAGGACGCTTTCTATCATCGGTTGGACGCTGGGTTGTTTCTTAGCTATTTGGCTTCTGGGTTTCTCTTATGCGGTGCCGCTCTTCATTTTGCTTTATTTGAAGGTCGAAGCTCGCGAAGGATGGCTGATGACTATTGCGGTGACATTTTTTTCTTGGCTGTTCTTTTACGCGTTATTCGAAAGGATGCTGAACGTCCCCTTTCCCGATCCATTGCTTCTTTCCTTTTTTCAGCAATAACAAATCTGCCGGAGTATGTACGAAGATGCTCCGGCAGATTTGCGCAGCCTGACTGCTACTGATCGTGACGAATAAACCGGTTTGAAAAGACCATTACTTTGCTGCCTGGAGTGCGCGCCAAACTTTCTCCGATGTTAGCGGCAAATCATAGAATCGCACTCCGGTGGCGACACAAACGGCGTTACCAATAGCGGCAGCTACCGGCAGTAAACCGCCCTCGCCGGTCCCTTTTGCTCCGAAGGGCCCGGGGCCATTGTGATTTTCGACTAGAACCGTTTCAAAATCCTTCGGCAGATGAGCGAAGCTGGGGACCCGGTAATCGACAAGGTTGGGATTCAAAAGCTGACCGTCTTTGTAAATCATCTCTTCGAGCAAGGTGTGACCAATCGCGTTCATTACGCCGCCTTCGTCCTGTCCCTCGCACAACACTGGGTGGATTGCCTGACCGACATCGGCTAAAGAGACATACTTGAGGAGCTTAACTTCGCCTGTATCGGGATCGACTTCCACTTCAGCCGCGCCCCAGCTGATCTCCCAGAACGTCGTCGGTGAACCTAGAGCCGCCTTTTTTGTCTTAATGTCTTGATAAGCGCCGCGTCCGACGATCTCTCCCGCCCTCGAGAGAAATACTTTTTGCATCAACTCGGGAAAGGATACGCTTGCGCCGTCGCCAGCGTGAATTCTTCGGTCTCTTAGAATTAGCTGATCCGGTTTGACCTTCAACAGTTTCCCCGCATGACGGAACAATTGTTGCTTTAGGTCTTGAGCAGCTCTTTGCGCCGACAATCCCATGACCACGGTCGAGCTGCTGGCGTTCGTGTTGACGTCATAGGGAGTCACGTCGGTATCCAGTTGCGCCACCGTCACACAATCAAAAGGAACACTCAATTCTTCGGCAACAATCTGGCTCAACGCGGTGCGCGCGCCTTGGCCAATCTCGACCGTGCCGGTGAGCAAAACCACACTTCCGTCTGAGTTCATCTTCACCGCCGCCGAAGAGACCTTATAGGTTCCGCCACCATCTTTCATGCAGCAGGCAAGACCTTTACCCCGATTCCTATTTCGGCCGTTGTCGCCCCAGCCGATTGCTTTGGCAGCGTGGCGCAAGCCTTCGGCCAAATCGCAATCAACCGGTGTGTCCCCCGGCGTATAAAGCTCGCCTTTCTTCAATAGGTTCTTCAGGCGAAACTCCAAGGGATCCAGTCCTAATTTTTGGGATATGATATCCATTTGTGATTCGTACGCCCAAGTCACCTGTAGCGTGCCGAAACCGCGATACGCCCCAGCGGGTACGGTATTAGTGTACACCGTGTAAGCGTTCGTCTTGGTGTGCGGGATGCGATAGGGACCGAACGATCGGTAGCCGGCCTTCTGTGTCACCCGCGGACCGGCGTCGGCATAAGCGCCGGTTTCCATATGGATCAGGCACTCGCGGGCCAGTAAAAGTCCATCCTTGCTGACCCCGGTCTTAATCGTCACCCGCGCCGGATGTCGGGTAACGGTCTTAAAACTTTCCTCGATCGTGTGAACCAAGCGCACCGGACGTTTGGCTTTGGACGACAAGGCAGCGGCCAAGGGCTCTGTTTTCACCGCCAGTTTTCCACCATACCCGCCACCCACATAGGGGACGATAATCCGAATCTTATTAAGCGGCACTTTGAATATATCGGCCAAGTGCTCGCGCAATGTAAACGGCTCCTGCGTTCCCGCCCACATGGTGATTCGGTCTCCCTCAACATGGGCAACGGTGGCATGGGGCTCCATTGAAAAATGCTGGACCCGGGGAAAGGTAAAGATATCTTCAAAAACATGATCAGATTTCTTAAAGCCCTCGGCAATATCCCCTTTTGCGTAACTGAAACGGTAGCAAAGATTGCTGCCGGCAAATTCTTTCGGCGTTTCGTAGCGCTGTCCCATCAACTCACCGCCCATCGACGCCGAATCGTGAACCAACACCGCGCCCGGTGCCAATGCTTCTTCCAGTGAAGACACTGCCGGCAATTCCTGGTATTCGACATCGATCAGCGCCAACGCTTCTTCGGCCGTGGCTTCATTGACTGCCGCGACCGCAGCGACCGGATCGCCGACATAGCGAACCTTATCGACAGCAACGATGGTTTGATCCTTGTAAGCGGCGCCGAACATACCAAGTTCGCGCTGATCTTCCTTAGTGATGACAGCGTAAACGCCGGGTAGGCGCTCGGCCTTAGTCGAGTCAACCCGCACGATGCGCGCGTGCGGGTAGGG
>JAICEJ010000631.1 GCA_025924215.1 Candidatus Binatia bacterium | reverse complement strand
TGCATGGCTTCATGAAACGCGGTCAGAGAGTAAAAGTAGAGCTCCTCCTTTGATAAATCATGCTTTCCTTCGATCGGTTCGATGACTCGATTCAAGACTTCGTCCAGATAGCGCCAGGTATCGTCGCGCGAAGGCAGTAGAAGGTCCCAGCGAACATCATGAGCTACATCCGTAGAATTATAGAGTTGATCACCGTTCTCAAGCAGTGGCTTCTGCCGGCGCAGGTGGCGCAAAAGCCAAAACTCCTGAAACCAGCAGACGTGGCCGATCTCCCATAAGGGCGGGTTCACCGTTGCTAAACGCGGCCCGATCAGTTGCCGTTCATCAAGATCTGCAACCAATTCTCGGGTACGGGAACGATACTCTCGCATTAGCGAGATGAGCTCAGCGCCATTCATTGCCGGAAGTGGCCTGCCGCGCAAACTCGCGGTAACTTGGGGATCAACCATTGTGAAAAACTTACGCTACTCTCGGCGCGCGATCAAGATTGGATAACTGTAGTTAAAGATCTACTGCTGCGCTTTAAGCGCTCGTTCGATCTGTTCTTTCCATGGCTTGATTTCCACGGCCCATTTTTCTTGACGATGTGCTCTTATATATTCTGATGCGTCTTGCAAGGCTTCCAGTTCTCTGCGCGGGATGCGCAAGGCAACTTTTGGCCCTTTAGTTCGCTGAACTCTTTCGCAGAAGCTCCGAATGGCGCGCCAGTGCGCAATCTCGCGCTGACCGAAAGAGCGTTTAACGATCGCATTCCAACTTTCTTCCGCTCTATAGGCCATCGGGTTTGAGGCATAATCAAAACAGGTGGCCAAAGGGATAAAGCTCAGTTCTTCTTGAACTAACGGATTGTTGAGGTAGCCGTAAACGATTTCCGGCAGATGCGTGTCACGATTTTTTAATGGACCCAGGTGAAGCTCGTCCTTCATTGAAAGATCGTTCACCGGATAGTTGTCCCAGAGAATCAACGGCCGGCCGACGAGCTTGGCAATTTTTCTAACGTGCGCGAGGGTTATCTTTGTCGATACCACCAAAGGGCCGGTCCAGCAGCAGGAGATATTGGCTGGAAGGTACTTCGCTAGATTTTCCAAGAAATGCGGCTCAAAGGCGCCAAACACACGCGCCAGTAATGGATCGGGGGTATAAAACGAAGGGCAGATCCACCACTCCACGTCGGACCATGCAGGCGGCTGAAGAGCGATGATCTCTGCCAGCCAATTTCCTTCGGCTCGTGCCAAGCTGTTGTTGAAATGCTTGCGATCGGCGGCATGCTCCAGGCGAGAAGGGATATCGTCAAACAGCACTGCGAAGGTACGCACTCCCGCATCGTAGAAACGTTGCGCCTTCGACAGCAGAACGCGCAGCGGTTGCTCGGCGCTAAACAAAAGTGCTTTGCCGGGATGAAAGCCGTAAACAAAATCGATGTGGCGCTTTCGTGCTTCGCGAATGATAGTCAAGAGCGCCTGCCATTCATTCTCAGGATAAGGTTCCATCCAGCGTTCGCGATGGAAGGGATCGTCCTTTGGCGCGTAGAGGTAGGTGTTCATTCCCCGAGCGGCGCCGAACTCGAATAGACGGCGGCGATGGGCCATGCTCCAGACCGGACCAAAGAATCCTTCGACAACACCGCGGCGGCGAAACGATTGCGAGTTGCGCATTGCTGGAACTGTCGCACAGGCGTAAACCTGTGACAAGTTTAGCTCGTCCTATTCGCGGTGTTTCGTAGAATTTTCAAACGCGGTATGTTGCGATCATGAGCCGTTTTCTTTTTGGGCGGAGGGGTTTACTTTCGGTCGTATTATTGACCGCATGTATCGCGCAAACGACGGGCGCCGATGCAAACGATGGCGCTGACATGAGAAGAATCCCTGCCGGGCCATTTTCAATGGGTAGAGACGACGGGCCCGTTGACGAGCGGCCACAGCACCGGGTTGATTTGCCGGAATTTTTCATCGATCGTTTACCGGTGACGAACTCGCAGTTTGCCCAGTTCCTCCAGGCCAAAGGCGTTCGAGGTGCGGCTGCCGAACGGTGGTACGATAGCGATGATAACGACGCGCGCATTCACCTTCGCGCCGGCAAATGGCAGTCTCATCCCGGCTTTGAGAACCACCCGGTAATCGAGGCCTCGTGGTTCGGCGCGGCAGCGTACTGCGATTGGTCAGGTAAGCGATTGCCGACCGAAGCGGAATGGGAGAAATCGGCGCGCGGCACAGACGGGCGAAAATTTCCCTGGGGCAATGATCCGCCCGATCGCACCCGGGCTCATTTCAGCGCAGGATGGAATGACTTCCGTCCAGTGGGTAGCTTGCCGAAAGGAGCAAGCCCCTATGGCGTGCTCGATCTCGCCGGCAACGGTTGGGAATGGGTGAGCAGCGCGTATCTTCCTTATCCCTATAATGCCGCTGACGGCCGTGAAGAATTGCAGCGGGACTTCGTACGCGTCACCAGAGGAGGCGGTCAGGATTCGGCGGCCGAGGAGTTGACGACGACCCATCGAGGCGCTCATGTCTCACGGAATTTCCGTTCGGGTCATCACAATATCGGCTTTCGCTGCGCGCGCTCAAAGAAATAAAGTTCGACGGCAGGAATGGCGATTCATCTTCTCATCAAAGGCGTCATGATGGGATTTGTCGTGGCAGTACCGGTTGGCCCACTGGGACTGTTGTGCATCAATCGAGCGCTGTCTCTGGGCCCATGGTATGGCCTTTTCTCCGGCCTGGGTATTGCCACGGCTGATGCTTTGGCCGGAGGCATCGCGGCCCTGAGCATTTCGCTGGTATCGCAGTTCTTAGTTGATCACCAGTTTGCTTTCCGGCTCGTCGGCGGGCTTTTTCTTTGTTATCTCGGTTATGAAATCTACTTCACGCGTCCC
>JAICEJ010000630.1 GCA_025924215.1 Candidatus Binatia bacterium | reverse complement strand
GGAACGCCACACCGTCGAAGGACGAGCAGGTTCGACGATCATGTCACTTGTTCGCAAGGGATAAGGTTATTCTCTCGACAACACGACTACGTGATCATGCAGCGTTTATCGTCAAGAAAGAAGGGGCAGTTATGAAAAAAAACCTGTGTTTCTTGTTTGTCTTTGTGCTTACTGGCGCTGTCGCGCATGCGAGCTCGCACGAATTTTTCAAAGGTAAAACCGTCAGGCTGGTAATCGGCAATTCAACCGGCGGCGCTATGGACGATTGGGGCCGGTTTGTGGCTCAGCATTTAGGACGGCACATTCCCGGAAACCCTGAAGTCCTCGTGCAAAACATGCCGGGCGCGGGAGCGATAGTGGCGGCCAACTATATTTACAACATTGCCAAGCCGGATGGGCTGACGCTTGGATTGGTCAATCCCGCCAACTACACGGATCAGCTTCTCGGTGCCAAGGAAGTGAAGTTCGACTGGCCCAAATTTTCCTGGATCGGCTCGCCGGAACGCATAGACCAGGTTCTTTTTATCCGCACGGACGTGCCCTATAAAACCTTGGACGAGATGCGCAATGCTAAAGATCCGCCGAGATGCGCGGCATTAGCGCGCGCCGGATTAGGTTACCTTCTACCCCGGCTGTTCGAGGAGGCACTCGGCGTCAAGCTCAACATGGTGCTCGGCTATGGCGGCGGCGGCGAGATGAACCTGGCTATTGAGAAAGGCGAAGTGCACTGCCGTGCCGGAACGGTTTCGGCTTACGTCGGCCGGGAACCAACCCGGACATGGATTAAGAACGGAGTTGTTCGCGCTATCACCCAAAGCGGCACAAAGCGTTATCCGAAACTACCGGATGTTCCGACGCTCTACGAATTGATGGATGCCCATAAAACTCCGGATGCCACAAAGCGGGTCGCGCGGGTATTGCTTTCATCCGGCGATCACGGCCGGCCCTTTATCGCGCCACCGGCAATGCCAGCGGACCGGGTCAAGGTTTTGCGCGACGCTTTTAACAAAGCCATGACTGACCCGGCGCTGCTAGCCGACGCGCAGAAAAGAAAATGGGATCTAGATCCTCTGACCGGCGAGGAATTGGAAGCAACCGCTAAAGAAATCATGGTGCAGCCGCCGGAAGTCATCGAACGGATGAAGAAGTTGTTGGAGAATTGACGCTGTCTATGCGCGTCTCCATGACTGACTAGCCGAGCTCGACGATCGCTACTTCTTGCGGTTGTAGAGACTGTCGAGATATCCGCTCTTGTCGAACTCTTCGACAAAACGGGCATCGATGAAGTCCTCCGGCTTGGCGCTCTTAGCCTTAGGATTGCTGGCGGCGATCTGATCTATAATCGTCTTTAGCCCGGCCACCGATGGGTACTGTTTGGCTGGCAGCTTCTTCTCGTCGATCGAGCTCTCGTAGGTTCTTTGCAGCAGCTCTTTGTCCTCGAGCCGCAGATATTTGGCGGCAATTTTCAATCCAAATGCGCGATCGCTTTTGAGCCGGTGCACGGACTCGATATACGATTTGACGAAGTTGCGGACGACGTCCGGATGTTCGCGCAGGTATCTTCTAGTCGTAACACCGCCTTGATGCTGGTATGCCAGGCCCAAAGATGCGACATCGGCGAGCAGATGAAAGCCCTTCTTTTCTGCGGTAAACATCGCCGGCGGCACCAAGGTGCTACCGCTAACGCGGCGCGATTCCATTGCCGCCAAACGTTCCGGCGTGCTGCCGGTTTGCACGATAGTTACGTCTTTGCCTGGAGTAAGCCCAAGCCGGGCAAGCGCGTAGCGCGCCACAAAATCGGCTGCGCCGCCGAAACGGGCCACTGCGATGGTGCCCCCTTTGAGCTGGTCCGGCGTTTTGATTTCCGGCTGAGTCATTAGCCAATAGTCCAATGTGGTAATGCCGCCAACGACGTAGACTGGCTCGGCGCCGGCAAGACCGGCGCTGACGATTCCCGGTCCGGACGCTTGAATGAGCGGAGTGTCGCCGGAGATCATCGCGGTAACCGATGTGGTGCCACCGGAGAAATAAACGGTTTGCGCATCGATGTTGTTTTTGGCGAAGATGCCGGCGTCTTTAGCTACCCAGATAACTAGCTGATCCGCGCTGATGCCGCTGTAACCGATGGCGACTTTGGTCAGCTGCGCCGAGACAGCTGCGCTCCAGTGCATTATGGACAAGAAGACGGCCATCCACATCACGCTCTTAAAGTTTTTCACGTTGTTTTCCTCTCCGTGACGTCCTCATCCTGCTTCGTTGCCCGATCACTGCTCCATTTAATTAATCGTTGATCGCCTCGCCGCGATCTCGGCGCGTTCTGATACTCTCGTTAGCGCGGAAAGCTTGCGTTCGAACACAGGCAAGTACCTTTACTTCTCGTTGTGCTCGCTATGTTATGAACGGTAGTTAGTGGTGTGGAGCAGTAGTCTTACCAATTCAGGAGCTTCAATTTATTCTTTGCGCTCTTGCCAATTTTGGTGCGCGGCGATTTGGCCGCCACGTGGTCCAACAGATCCTTTCCAAGGTTGCGCTCCTGGCCCGATCTTTCGACAAGACTAAAGCCCAGCGCGAAATACTCCTCGGGAGCAAGACTCTTTTCCTTCTTTAATGCTTCGTAGAGCGGGAACGCCGAGTTGCGGTACAAATCGGTGAACAGATCGAGTACCGGGTGCTGTCGGTGACTGGCCACTGAATGAGAATGTAATTTGAGCTGCGCCAAAGCGATTTGAAACTTGTGCTCCGGCTTGAACCCGGGAAATTCCTTGAGCGGGTTGAGAAAGGCCAAGCCTTCCTTGTACCTCTTGGCCTTGATCAGACGCGCACCATGCCTGGCAAGCTGATCATAGGTTTGATCAACGTCGGCTTTCTTCATG
>JAICEJ010000629.1 GCA_025924215.1 Candidatus Binatia bacterium | reverse complement strand
ATCGCCAACGGACTGTTCGCAATGTCTGAACTTGCAATCGTCGCCGCGCGCAAATCACGGCTTCGAGATTGGGCAGAAAAAGGCAGCGCCAGCGCCAGATCAGCTTTAGAGCTAGCCGAAAATCCTAACCAATTCTTTTCCACGGTTCAGATCGGCATTACGCTTGTAGGTATTCTCGCGGGCGCCTTCGGCGGGCGGACCCTAGCTTCGGAACTCGCTGCATTCCTGGCGGGAATTCCCGCCATTGAACCTTACAGCAGGACAATCGCTCTTGGCGCCGTCGTCATTTGCATTACGTACTTCTCCGTCGTGCTCGGCGAATTGGTCCCCAAACGAATCGCCTTGAGTCATGCGGAGACCATCGCAACTTTTATGGCGGGACCGATGCGACTGTTGTCGGCCATCTCCTCGCCCATCGTTCGGCTTTTGACAGCGTCAACGGATGCGATCTTTAGGTTGCTCGGCAGTCCCCCCTCTCAAGAGCCTCCCGTCACCGAAGAAGAAATCAAAAGATTGATTCAACAAGGAACCGCAGCGGGAGTTTTCGAAGAGAGCGAGCAAGATATGATCGAGGCGGTTATCGAGCTGGGCGACAAAAGCGCGCGCGCGCTGATGACGCCGCGCACCCATATCGTTTGGTTGGATCAAAGCGATTCGATTGAAGAGACTCGCAGCAGAATCTCCGAGAGCGGACATTCCCGGTTTCCGGTGGGCAACGGCAGCCTCGATAATTTAGTCGGCGTCACCCAAGCCAAGGATCTTCTGTCGAACGCGCTGTACGGTAAGCCGATAGACCTATCGGCATCTTTGCAAGCACCGGTGCTGGTGCCGCGCACATTGACCGCATTGCAGGTGCTCGATTATATCAAACGCTCGGGCAGCCATCTGGTCCTGGTAGTGGACGAGTATGGGGGCATCGAGGGGTTGCTGACCCATCACGATGTCCTCGAAGCTATCGCCGGCGATATGCCGTTCGGCGAAGCCGTCACGCCGCCGAAGGCTGTGCAACGTCCCGACGGCTCATGGCTGGTCGATGGAATGATCCCGGTCGACGAATTCAAAGAAATTTTTGATCTCGACAGCCTCCCGGGAGAAAAGCAAGACGCCTATCAAACCCTCGGCGGTTTTATCTTTACCAGGATGGGTCGCGTGCCGTCGGTATCGGAATCCTTTGAGTGGAATGGTTTGCGGTTTGAGATTGTCGATATGGACGGCAAGCGCATTGACAAAGTACTTGTATCACACGTGACAAATGAAGAGAGCCCGGAGGACGCTTAACTTGATCTACAGACTAACTCGTAGAGAATGATGTCCGACTTAACCGTATCCAATGAGCGCGTTTTAAAGCGACACGCAATTCACTGGCGGCAAAATCGTCGTAGGCGGATTGGCAATTTTTCTACCGCCAAGATGGTTGGATAGCGATACACTTCTCGAAGGCCAATACCCAAGCCGACGCCTGACGTTTAAGAGTGTCGATGGGTTGCTCTAGACTAAAAACCAAAGGCCGTTCAGTGAAATAGCCAACCGGCTTACCACGATCGAGCGACCGCTTCGTAGCGAAAACCCGAACCGCTCAAAATTCCAGCGGGTCAGCAATTGAGCAGCGGCGGCTTCTCGATTCTCGGATTTCCGTCCAGGATCGGCACGAGCCAGACATTTTCCTCGATCATCGTAAGTGCCGTTCTAACTACCCGGTGATATTCATCCTTTGAAGTTGGACCGGACTGGTTACCGATTCCCGGAGCCGTAATAAGAACCGCGAACGTAAACACAACGGCCCATAAGATTGCCCTGTGGGTCTCGAAAAAATTCGTCACAACGATTGAAAAGGGAATGGAAACCGCCCCGGCACAGCAAGTAACCGATGCAAGATGAAGATAAAGCAGCAAGCAGTTAGGCAAACGGCAGAAAACGCGCCACACTCCTGCGCTATCTACAAAAAACGCCGGTTAATTTAACAATGAGTATAGAACCTGAGCAGCCGCATAAAACACCGTAGAACCTACAACCAACCAAACCACACCCTTCAGCCAAAAAGGGAAATCAGCCATCATCGTCTCCTTGCGTCTCGATACTTTTAGCACCAATCGCCTGCAGCCGATTGGGCTTTCTGGGGCGAAACTTAGCGGAGGCTAGAGCGGGAGAACGAAAGACAGATGAAGCGGTCAGATCAAATAGACTTGGTTGACATTGTGAAACTTGAAGACTTTGTGAGAGGAGCTGGGGACATAGCTCGCAGTGAACTCAAGATAATGCTCGGGCGAGCTCGTGTAACGCAGAAGCGGGCGATCCGCAGATTCGACGATGTTGCCAGCGAGCAGACCCGCTGATCCGGAGCCGCGGAAAAGAGTATCGGCGGAATTTTGGAGCTCAATCCGGTGCAGGAAATCCAAATCTTCAATGACGTCGTATCCGGAAAGAATCACTCACGAAAGAGCGAGCAACAACGCGAGCCGTTTTCGAAGCATAGACGATACGCTCCCGGACCGCGGCAGATGTCAACAAAGTTTATCGCGAAGCTCTCTTCGTCGGATGCGCTTTCGCTCAACCTTATACGAAAATGTATTTAGACCTCTCTACAATACGATGAACGAACTCTGAGTCTTTAGTCGCTTTTGCCAACCGGATGGCCAGCTGGCAAGTGTTACTCTGCCGGTCTGCACACGACAGGACGCAAGTACAACTACACAGATGATGATTATGTAATTCTTCTAGTGGGAGATTCTCAGGTTGCAGCAAAGGCGTGTTCTTTTGATTGGCTGCCAGAGAACAGACTGGAATATCATCTAATACAAGCGAAACAAAACAGAAATATTAGAGTATTTTCGCTTGGTACGGAGGGGTACGGACAAGATCAACAGCTACTCATGCT
>JAICEJ010000628.1 GCA_025924215.1 Candidatus Binatia bacterium | reverse complement strand
CGCCACAAACAATGCCGACGAGTATCGCCGTGCGGCTGCCTATGTGGACAAGATTCTCAAAGGCGCCAGACCTGCGGATCTCCCTATCGAGCAGCCGACGAAGTTCGAGCTGGTGATCAATCTAAAGGCCGCCAAGCAGATTGGCCTAACCATTCCACCGCATATGCTGGCGCGAGCGGATAGGGTGATCAAATGACAGTCTCAACTGTGTGGTCGACTTTTGCCTGGAGATAAGCAGGAGTAGTGGGAGCCGTCGAGCGAAAGGAGCAGCGATGAGAAAAATTCTTAGACTTTTTCTTATCATGACGATACTGATCCCGTGCGTAGCCATGGCTGCCGGACAGGAAACGACGAGAATTTCTCGAATAGGACTTCTAACGGGGTCCCCTTCCGCTTCCGGCCCCGCGCTTGAGATGTTTCGTGAAGGCCTTCGCGATCTCGGATGGATCGAGGGAAAAAACGTCACTATCGAGTACAGATATGGTGAGGGAAGTAACCGTCGTGTTCCTCAACTCGCAGCCGAACTCGTCGCTCTCAAAGTCGACGTGATCGTTGTCGGCGGCGCGACACCGGCTCTGGCTGCCAAGAAGATGACGGCGGCGATTCCCATAGTCATGACGTACGCCGGTGACCCTGTCGGGACCGGTTTAGTTGCCAGTTTAGCGCGACCGGGGGGGAACATCACCGGGTTGTCCAGCCTCTCCGACGAATTGAGCACCAAGAGGTTGGAGTTGCTGAAGGAAATCGTCCCCAAGCTCTTACGGGTGGCCGTGCTCTGGAATCCTGAAGCCTCAAGCTCGGCGCGCAGTTGGGAAATCATTCAGCCGGCAGCGAAGGAACTGGGGCTACAGCTTCATTCGATCCAGGTGCGTAGCCCCGAAGAGCTTGACAAGGCTTTTGCCGACGTAGCCAAGGCGGGCGCGGGCGCACTTGCTATCATGCCCGGATCACCGTTTGGCGCTACGAACGCGAAGCAGGTCTCCGAACTTGTGGCAAAGAGCCGCCTGCCATCCATTTCCAATGAAACGGTCTTCGTTGAATCCGGCGGTTTGGCCGTCTATGCCGAAGACCGTTCGTATAACTACCGCCGTGCGGCAACCTACGTGGACAAGATTCTGAAGGGGGCCAAACCCGGGGATCTTCCGATAGAGCAGCCGACAAAGTTCGAATTGATCATTAACCTCAAGACCGCCAAACAAATCGGCGTGACAATCCCGCCGAACGTGCTGGCGCGGGCCGACCGGGTGATTAGGTGATAGCAGCGTGAGCCGCAAGTCCTCAGGTGGAGGGAAGCTCATGAATAACAAATGTTCTTGGCTGGTGCTCAGCGCTTTGCTTTTGCCGCTTTGTACCGCAAACGCGCAGCAGCCGACAAAGGTCCCAACGATTGGATATCTAACAGGTGCGTCAGTTGCCGCTGTGTCAGAAAACATCGAAGCACTATTGCACGGGCTGCGAGACCTTGGGTACGTGGAAGGGAAAACGATGATCATCGAATGGAGGGGCGCGGACGGAAATCGCGATCGTCAGCGCGCACTCGCGACCGAGCTAGTGCGTCTCAAGGTAGATATAATTGTGGCAAGTAGTGGCGGAGACACACGAGCAGCCAAGGAAGCGACCGCCACAATCCCAATCGTCATGGCGCAGGCCGACGATCCTGTTGCAAGCGGTCTCGTCGTCAGTCTAGCCCGGCCGGGCGGGAATATTACAGGGTTATCCCAGTTTTCCCCGGAGTTGAGCGGCAAACGAGTAGAACTTTTGAAGGAGATCGTACCCGGACTTTCTCGTGTGGCCGTGTTCGGGACTTCAAGCAGCCCCGGACACACAGCAGTGTTGAACGAAACCAAACTCGCTGCCACGGCACTAGGTGTAAGCATCCAATACCTAGACATACTAAGTTCCAAGGATTTCGACACAGCTTTTCGGTCTGCGGTTAAAGCAGGGGCTGACGCGGTTCTCTTTCTGGTATCCGGCTCGCTAAGTGCCGTTGGGCAACGTGCGAAAGTTGCCCAATTGGCGGCGAAGAACAGGCTCCCCGTTATGCACGAGCGGCAAAATTGGGTTTCCGATGGAGGGCTCATGTCTTATGGCGTCAACTTGCCAGACTTGCATCGGCGCGCCGCCACTTACGTCGACAAGATTCTCAAAGGCGCGAAACCCGCTGAACTGCCGGTTGAGCAGCCGACGAAGTTTGAGCTGGTGATCAATTTGAAAACCGCAAAGCAGATAGGCCTGACCATTCCGCCGCATGTGCTGGCGCGAGCGGGCAAAGTGATCAAATGATAATACGCATCGAGGCGTCAGGCAGTAGGCATGTATGGCTTAGAGAAATACCTCTCTGGCGGCAATCTCAAGGTCTGCGAATGGCAGAGCAAGCATTGGGGTCTCTCCCGCCAGCGTGGCTGCCAGCCGATAGCCATCTGCCGCCAACAGATAAGTTTCGACAGCCTCCTCGTCTGGACCCACGATCCAGTAGGCCGGCACTTTGTGACGGGCGTAAAGCTGCGCTTTGGTTACGCGGTCACTGCGACTTGTGGTAGGCGAGAGAATCTCGATCACTAGATCCGGAGCGCCCTCGATCGCTCTCTCCGTGATGATACCCTGGCGGGCTTTCGATACGAAAAGCAGGTCGGGTTGGAGCACCGAGGCGGACTCCAAAATGAGATCGATCGGAGCAACGAAGACCCGGCCCAAGTCACGTTGCTTTATGTGCTGAGTAAGGAGGAAGGTTTCCCGACGCCATTTGGTGCTTTGTTCTAGGGGCCGGGGTCACGGCTAATTCTCCTTCGAGAATCTCGTACCGATTACGATCGTTGGGCAGAAGGACGTAGTCCTCGTAGGTGAGAACGATCTTTCCTTCCGGAATGTGCATGGG
>JAICEJ010000627.1 GCA_025924215.1 Candidatus Binatia bacterium | reverse complement strand
TTTACGAACCTCGTCCTCATACTTCTCGCGCAACTCTCTTAATGCATCTTCGTACCGTCCCGCTCCCTGAATCGGCAACTTTGCCGCACGATTGATCCACTCATTCTCCATATCGGACCGGGCTAGAAACTCCGGATTTCCGCCAAGCAAAATGTCGGTGCCACGACCAGCCATGTTAGTCGCAATCGTCACCGCCGCATATCTTCCTGCCTGGGCGATGATCGTCGCCTCGGCTTCGTGATTGACGGCGTTTAGAACGTTGTGCTTAATCCCCTTCTTCTTCAGCATGCGAGATAAACGCTCGGATTTTGCCACCGATGTCGTGCCGACGAGATTTGGTTGCCCCTTCTTGTAACGCTCTTCTATCTCTTGAACGACTGCGTCGTATTTTTCTTGGTCTGAGCGATATACGACATCCGGAAGATCGTTCCGAACCATATTTCGGTGGGTCGGAATCACGACCACATCCAATTTGTAAATCTTCTTGAACTCAGGTGCTTCGGTATCTGCCGTTCCAGTCATGCCGGCGAGCTTCTTGTACATGCGGAAATAGTTCTGAATCGTGATCGTCGCCAGCGTCTGATTTTCTTCTCGTATGTGGACCCGTTCTTTAGCTTCTACCGCCTGATGCAATCCATCGGACCAGCGCCGGCCCGGCATCAACCGTCCGGTAAATTCGTCAACAATGATGACCTCGCCATCTTTGACGACATAATCAACATCGCGCTTGAAAATCGCATGCGCCTTGAGCGCCTGCTGCACATGATGCAAAGTGTCAATCTGCCGCGGATCGTAAAGATTATGGACTCCCAACAGCCGTTCGACTTTCGCAACCCCGGTTTCGGTCAAGGTCACAGACCGACTTTTTTCGTCGACCGTGTAGTCGCCTTGAGCTTCGATAGCCGCCCGCTTTTCTTGGGTTGGATCGCCTTGAATCACGGCGCCGCGCTGCAACTTAGGAATAATCCGATCGATAACGTAGTATTTGTCCGTTGATTCCTCCGCCGGACCGGAGATGATCAACGGGGTTCTCGCCTCGTCGATCAAAATGTTGTCGACCTCATCCACTACGGCGTAATTTAGCTCGCGTTGGACATATTCTTCTAGCGAAAATTTCATATTGTCGCGCAGGTAGTCGAAGCCAAACTCGTTATTCGTGCCGTAGGTAATATCGGCCAGGTAAGCCTCCTGCCGAGTGATGGGACGTAAATTGAGGAATCGGTAGTCCTTGGTTAAGAACGTCGGATCATAGCGAAAGCTCGCATCATGAACGATGGAAGCGACCGAGACGCCAAGCTGATGGAAGATCGGGCCCATCCACTGCACGTCACGGCGAGCCAAATAATCGTTGACTGTAATGAGATGAACGCCTCTTCCGGTAAGAGCGTTCAGATATAAAGCCGAAGTTGCCACCAGCGTCTTTCCCTCACCGGTTTTCATCTCGGCTATTTTGCCCTCATGAAGCACAGCGCCGCCGATCAGTTGAACATCGAAGTGTCGCAGCCCGATTGTTCGCCGCGACGCTTCACGCACGGCGGCAAACGCTTCGGGTAAAATTTCTTCAAGAACCGCCGCCTCGGCTTCGCGCAACTCTTTGTCCAGCTCTTCAACACGGCTTTTGAGTTCCTCGCGCTGTTCGCTGTCGGCATTCAGTGTTTGCGTGCGAGCTTCTTCCAAATTGGCTCTCAGCTGCGCTGTCGCCAGGCCAATGCGCTTTTTGAAATCCTCAGTCTTGGCCAGCAAATCGTCATCTCCAAGGCTTTGGAATTGCCCCTCGAGGCTATTAATTTTCTCGACGTAAGGACGAATCCGTTTAACTTCCCGGTCGTTCTTAGTGCCAACTATCTTTTTGATTAGGTTCAACATGTTAAGACTCTGCCCTCACAGATGGACCGGAGCGGTGCTTGCGCAGGGAATTAGCTGGCTAACAGCTTACAAGATTCGCGCATAAAACAAAACGAACTCAATCAGCGTTCGATACGCACCGCGGACTCGACTTTCTCTCCGAGAAATCGTCCGCCGACTTTGATGAATCGATCGGGCGCATCTGTGACGAAAAAGCTGTGATTGCCAATGCCTTCTCTACGGGCTAGGGACTGCTTCTCAAGTGCCGTTCCTACTTCCCTGGCAATTTCTTCCGCGGAATCGACCAGCTGCACAGCACCTCCCATATAATTCCGGATAGCCTTTTTCAGCAATGGGTAGTGGGTGCATCCCAATATCAGGGTATCGATGCCGCTTTGTTTCAAGCTTCCAAGATATGCTTCAACCGTCATGGAAGTGACGCCGTTGTCGATCCAGCCCTCTTCGACCAAGGGAACGAACAAGGGACAGGCACGGCTGTAGACTTCGATATCTCCAGAGTGCGTTTTCAGCGCTTTAGTATAGGCGCCGCTTTGGATAGTCGCTTCCGTTCCAATAACACCGATCTTTTTGTTTTTGGTGATCTGAAGTGCTTTACGAACGCCAGGCTCGATCACGCCGATTAGAGGAACGTTCACTTTTCCCCGCAACGATTCTAAAGCCAGAGCCGTCGAAGTATTGCAGGCAACTACCACAAGCTTCACACCCTTCTCAATCAAGAATTCGGTATTTTCAAAGGAATAGCGAACCACCGTTTCAACCGACTTCGTGCCATAAGGAGCTCTCGCGGTGTCCCCAAGATAAACGGTGTTTTCACTGGGCAGGATCTCGATCAGTTTTTGCAGCACCGTGAGCCCGCCAATCCCTGAGTCAAACACTCCTATGGCATCGTCCCGGTTGGTCATGAGACAGAATTATACATGCGGATCCAGTTGCGCGCCCAGTTCTTTCTCGCAGCTCGGCGCGTAACCAAAAACCTCTTGCCAGACGTGTTTCGATTCCATGCAAAGGTAGACTTTGACC
>JAICEJ010000626.1 GCA_025924215.1 Candidatus Binatia bacterium | reverse complement strand
TGCATGGCGATGCCGGCCGCGGATTACTCGTCGCCGCTTCCGAAGATTTTGCCGCGGTGCTGGACTCATTAATCGTTTGCAAATTTCTGCGCAAATGCTTCACGGATTTCTATTCAGAGGCTGCCGATCTACTCGCCAAAGTGACCGGCTGGGCCTATTCCAGCGCTGAGCTGAGACAAATTGGTGAACGCATCAACGCACAAAAGAAATTGTTCAACATTCGAGAAGGCTGGCAGCCCGACGATGATTGGCTTCCACCCAGATTGCTGGATGAAAAACTAGCCGACGGAGTGGCTCAAGGCACTGAACTGCGGTCGGCGGAGCTGCACGAAATGATCCAAAGCTATTACTTAGCGCGGGGCTGGAATGATCGCGGTTTTATTCCCGAGAGCAAGATGCGCGAGCTTAAGATTTCCCATTAATTCCATCCGAGGTAGGACTGGAGGAGAGCACATGCCCAGCGATGAAACGCGCCGCTTGCTTAGAACCTTTGGCGTCGCAGTGACCCAATTCGAAGACGCCGTGAGCAGCGGCGCGCCCGCCAACGAGATCAAACAGGCCGGGGATGAAGCGCGCGCCCGTCTGCACGAAATCGAAGCTTTGCTTCAGCGGCTGACAAACAGCCAAAAAACGCCGAACGTTCCAAGCTAAATCTTACCTGGTCAGAATCTTCCGTAAACAACAGACATCAGGCGTCTACTCCAGGATCTCTCGTTAGCATTGGCAAAATTCGTCTGAGCCTTTAGGGCGGCCATGCGATTGTAGTTACTCAATGTTTGACCGCCATCGGATACGATATCTACCGCTACGCATAGCCTTTCCTGTGCCATTTCAGCTGGACAAGATTAGGGAAAGTGAGTAAGCAAGAATCAGCTGATGAGGAGAGTATTCGAGTATGGCTAAAGCAGATCTGACAATCGCGCTATCCCACTACGACCGTCATATTCCTCTATTTGACCGATCGATTCAGGTCGAGGGAACAAACATAACCGTGCTGGAAGTCGGACAATCCCATCCTCTCAAGCATGGTCAAGACCGCCATGAGCGCATGCTGCAGAAACAAGAGTTCGATATCTGTGAGCTTTCGCTCTCTTCCTATCTGATGGCAAAAAGCCGCGGCTTGCCATTCACCGCGATCCCGGTTTTTCCGCGCCGTTTGTTCAGCCTATCGCAGATGTGGGTGAATGTTGACGCGAGGATAAGCTCGCCCGCCGATTTGCCTGGCAAGCGCGTCGGCCTCAGTACGTTTCAAACGACTCTATCCGTGCTTGCCAAAGGTGATCTGCAATCTGAATACAATGTGCCTTGGCGCACAATTGATTGGGTGGTTTCAAAAGACGAGGCGGTGGCCTTCAAGCCTGAGGCCGGTGTTCATATTGAACTGCTTGCTCCAGGTAAAAAGATCGGTGTGCTTCTTGAGCAAGGTGAGATCGCAGCGCTCATGGTTCCGCACCCGCCAGCGGAGGCGCTTGAAGGGTCAAAGAAGATCCGCCGTTTATTTGCGGATCCGAAGCAGGAAGAGATCAAGTACTTTCAGAAAAACGGCTACTATCCGATCATGCACGTTGTGGCTTTCAGGGACGATGTCTTGAAAAGAGATCCCGCTCTTGCTGCGAAAGTAATGCGAGCGTTCGACGAAGCCAAACAAGCGTGTAAAGCGTACTACGACGATCCCAATTGGTCACGCTTCGTTTGGGGCAGGCATCTGTTCGAAGAAGAGAGAAAAGCCTTTGGCGATGATCCATGGCCCAATGGCGTAGAAAAGAATCGGGCTAATCTCGAGCGTTTCATCGATTATGCCGAAGACCAAGGTCTTTTGGCCAAAAAGCTTGGGGTCGATGAGTTGTTTGCCAGTACCACGTAAATAGCTGAGGAGAAAGCCCATGCCGTTGCATGTGAAATGCCCCACTTGCCGCAAAGAATGCTCTTGGGACAATAATCCACACCGGCCGTTTTGCTCGGATCGTTGTCAGCTGATCGATCTCGGCGCCTGGACCGAGGAGAGATACCGTATTCCCGGCCGCAAGGTTGAAACACAAATGGGCGAAGACGAAGAAGACAAAAACGAAGATCGATAGTCGCGCAGGTCTCATGAGCATCCATTCGACAGCTGTGGTCGACTCCCGGGCGGAAATCGATTCGGAAGTAGAGATCGGCCCCTATGTGGTCATCGACGGGCCGGTGAAGATTAGACGCGGAACGCGGATCATGGCTCATGCGTATCTCACAGGTTGGACTGAGATCGGCGAGGATAATGAGATTCATCCCGGCGCAATTGTGGGCGGCGCGCCCCAGGATAAGGCTTACCAGGGCCAGGAGAGTTACTTAACCATCGGCAACCACAACGTGATCCGTGAACACGCTCAAGTGCATCGCGGTACGGCACCGAACTCATCAACAATCATCGGCGACCACAACTATCTCATGGCCACGTCACATGTGGGACATAATTGCAAGTTAGGCGACAATATCGTGATGGCTAACGGCGCTTTGCTAGGCGGCTATGTCGACGTCGGTAACAGCGTGTTTATTTCCGGCAATTGTGTGGTGCACCAGTTTATCCGGATTGGCGAGCACGCCATGATGCGCGGCTTGAGCGGCACCAGCCGCGATGTTCCGCCATTTGCCATCGTTGATTGGCAGCACACCGTGCGCGGTGTGAATGTCGTGGGTTTAAAGCGCGCCGGCTTTGACGATCGCCGGATCCGGGCCATCCGCAACGCTTTTCGCGTGCTATTCCGAAAAGGACGCAATCTTTCGATTGCCCTCACAGAGGTAGAGGAAAACATGAGGGCCGATGACGATGTCATGACCCTCGTGGAGTTTATCAGATCGTCGAAACGAGGCGTCTGCTTCGGCGCTTAACGGGTAGGAGCAGTCGTACCGGCAGCG
>JAICEJ010000625.1 GCA_025924215.1 Candidatus Binatia bacterium | reverse complement strand
GTACAGCCGCGCGCAATTGTCCCAGAGAATTTTTTTCTTTGATTGCTCGCTGATCGGCGTCATCAGAAACTCATCGAGCGCGTGCGGCCAGCGGCAGTCAATGTGCGGGTAATCGGTGGAAATGACGATATTATCGTCGCCCAAATAATCGATCACGTTCTTGACCAGCCCTTCATCCACGTCCACAGAGATAAAACACTGCTCCTTGAAATACTCACTGGGCTTCTTGCGTAAAGGAATGTCTGCCATCGCGCCCTGCATCTCCCAATACTCATCAATCCGATAAAGCAACCACGGCAACCAGCTGCAATTGCCTTCGAGAAAAGCCACTTTCAGTTGAGGGAACCGTTCCAACACACCGCCGGCAGTGAAGGCGCTGACCGCCAGAATTTGCTCGATCGGATTGCGCAGCGGATTAACCAAAAGCGCCTGATTGGGATGGCCTTCGAAGCGATCTTTCGACACCTGCGGCTGCTGCGGGCGCGCCGGCGGATGAAAACAGATCGGAATGTTCATTTCCTGCGCTTCGCGCCATAGCGGATCGAAATAACGATCGTGAATCTGTCGGCCGTTGATCGGCTCTGGACAAAGCGACAAACCGACTGCGCCGCTCTTTACCGCACGTTTAGCTTCGTTCACGGCAAGATTAACGTCGTGGAGCGTAATCAACGCTGATCCTTTGAGACGGCTGGAGTCCGCTTTGCAGAAATCGGCCATCCAATCGTTCCATGCCTTGCACAGATCGTTGGCGTACTCCGGCTCAAAATTCTCGTTAGTGTGGAGCGGTGAAGTGCGAAACAGGACTGCGATGTCCAAACCTTCCTTATCCATGGCCGCTAGTTGAGAAATATTGTCGTAATCCCGCGCCAGCGACTCCTTGAAGCGATCGGCCATGCGGCTTTCATGAAAATCCACGACGTCGCTCGGCGGGCGAATCGGCTTGCCGTTCCCCAAAAAATAGCGCGTCATGCCGTGCTTTGTGCGCGGCTGGCCGCGCGGAATACGCTCACCCCATTTGGGATTCATGTACTTCGTGTACAAATCGGCCGGCTCGAAGACATGCATATCGCTGTCGAAGGCCCGAAACCCATTTTTTGACATGCCCAAATTCCTCCCTTCATGCGAGTCGAGTATCAGATGGATCGCTTCTATCGTATCCCATCTTGTGTAAGCAAGGATCAAAACTCAACTAAAAGGAATTGCGGCGCGCTGCACACGACGCAATCGAGTTCCTGACCTTTTGAAAATCAAAGATTGTTGGAAGCCTGCTCTTCGGTGAGAGCGAAGTGCTTTGCACCCTCGCAGAAGCTGGCTCAGGCAGCAGATGCGCTATGCCGTTGCGCACTTCCGAGCGGCTCCACGTCCGAAAGCTTGCGGTCGACCGGCACCACACACCCGGATAAAGCCGCGCGAATCCGTTCGCGGGTCGCATTATCAACTGACATGTGGCGCATAACGTGGGCGTCCTGACAAGCCTTTAACCCGGAATTCCGCAGTAGAGTCCGCAGTAGAGATGGATACCTGCAGAGTGATCGAGGGGTGAGCGTGGAGGAGCGAAGGCACAGAAGCGAACAATTTCAATGCCGTCTATGGTGCTTGGCCCTGGGCTGGCAATTTTTTTCGAGCGTCCGCTAAAGCACTGGAGCTTGCAGGCCACTATCAGCCACAGACCTATTGCCTTCGTTCCGGAGGGTTCGTCCCTTGATCACTGTCTCACCCTGAACAGCGGAATTCGGGTTTAACCCAGGAAGTGACTGCCAACTTGTCAATTTTCAAAAGCAGCGGGAGAATAGAGACGGACTCGTTTGTCCTAGTGAGACTCCTCTTTGGTTGGCGTCTTTGCGCGTTTACGCGAGAAATTCCGACCTCGTTGCCATCATTTCTTCTCACTCACAAATGCGGCATGATCTCTTTGGCGCAGATTTCCAAATGCTCCATCTCATCAAACATGGGATTGAAGACAATGTGCTGCGCGCCGGCGTGGATGATCTCTTGAATTTTTTCGGCGCATTCGGCGCTGCTACCCCAGATCGAGACCTTGGGTCCCAAATCAGCGTTCTTGTAACGTCGAGCAAACCATTCTCGAATACGCTTCTCGCCGCGAGCCTTGTCCTTGTCGACTGCGAGATAGACTCTCTTGGCAAAATGAAAGCTAGCCGGATCGCGCTGTGCCTGGTCTAAGAAAATACGAATACGCGCCGCCTCGCGAATGAAGGATGCGGAAGAAGACGACCCTGCGCCCATCCAACCATTGGCGGACTTCACCGCCCGCCGAAGCGCGTTATCGTGATGGCCGCCAAAGATGATCGGCAAGTGCGGCTTTTGCAGCGGCTTGGGCTCCATGGAAATTTCTTTGAAGCTCCAGTAACGGCCTTGAAAACTCGCCGTCGGCTCGGTCCAAAGAAGCTTCATGATCTGCACTGCTTCAGTAAAGCGGGTTACTCGCCCTTCCCGGCTGTAGCCAAAAACATCCTCGTGAGATCCGAGATGGCCGCCACCGAGCCCGACGCCCAGTACCGAGCGGCCGCCGCTCATAACGTCCAAGCTCGAATACGCCTTGGCTAACTGCAACGGGTTACGCAGCGGCAACAGAATGACCGACGTGCCCAACTTCAATTTGGTTGTGATCCCGGCGACATAGCTCAGCAGTGTCACGGGTTCGAGCATGGTAAAGTCGCCGATGATCCGCTCCTGCAGCCATAGGCTGTCGTAACCCAGCGTCTCCGCTTGCATCGCGAACCTGCGAATGTGTTCCATATCCGTAGGACCATCAAAAAAAACTTGAGGAAGCTCGATACCGCAAGGCGTGTGGTGGTCAGGCATAAGTATGGATTATTTCCCTTAACCTAGTTTCTATCCCTCAGTTCACAAACGGTTCACTGGCGCGGCTCG
>JAICEJ010000624.1 GCA_025924215.1 Candidatus Binatia bacterium | reverse complement strand
TACACTCCGATAGTCGAGCTCACGCCCAGACCGAACAAAGTCAGCATGAGCCAAAATGCCGGGTTCCTGACCAGGGCGCCAAACGCACGCGAACCAGGAAACTCGCCGGCAAATTCACCGCCGCGGCCGTAACATTGATAGCCAAGGCTGGCTATGATCGACGCTGCCCCAAGTGAGCCGAGCGCCACACGCCAGGTTGCCCAGGTAAGGAATAATTCGGCGATGAAAGGACTGGCAAAGAAAGCCAGGTTTGGCGCCAGCTCATGCACAGCAATCGCTTTGCCCCAATGCTCTTGTTTGATGACCGAAGTAATCGTCGCGATCGCCGAGGGAATGTAGAGCCCGGCTGCCACGCCGAGAGCCAGCAGGCCGAGCCGAACAGTCAATAAATTCGTGGCGAAGGCAATCGCAATCAGAGCTATGCCAACGCCCGCGCTGGAGAGAACAATAATTAGCTTGTGCGTCGCGCGCGCGGCAAAAAATCCCGAGCCCAGAAGCCCGACCAGATAACCAGCCGAAATCAGGAAGAAGAAAAAGCCGGCCTGGCCATGACTGATCGCCAATTCGTTTTCAATGGTTGGAAGCAGTGGCGAGAGAATGATTCTGGCGGTGAAGTTAAGAAGAAAGATCCCTACCAGAAAAAACACAGGCTGTAAGATCGTCAGAAAATTTGTCGACTCGCGGCTCAACGTTGCGCCCGGTGGATGTTTTGATCGACGTGGATTGCCATAAGCAACTATCTGAAGCTTGATGGCAAGCGTAAAGCAAGAGGGGGGAAGCAACCTGCTTCCCCCCTCTTAATACTGCTGAACGTGCTCGAAGATTAGTGCACGCTAATTTGTATTTGCCGCGGCTTGGCCTCCTCGGCCTTAGGAATGTGAACCTCGAGTATACCGTCCTTGTACGTGGCTTGAATCGCGTCATGCTTGACACTCTCAGGCAGCGTGAAGGATCTTACGAACTTTCCGGTAACCCGTTCCACGGAGCGATACTCAACGCCTTCAGCCGGTTTGCTAAACTTCCGTTCGCCCGTGAGCGTCAATGTCCCCTCCTCAAGCTCCAGGTTAAAATCCTCTTTGTTCATTCCTGGAAGTTCGGCTCGGAGCACGTAGGCGTCTTTGCTTTCGAGAATATCGACAGCGGGATACCAGGTTCTGCCGGTTGCGGTGTTAAAGCGCGAGCGGCCGTTGTTTTCATCAAACAAACCGTTAATCCGCGACTGAACCTTGTTCAAGCTTTCAAACGGTGTCCATGTTACCAATTCCATATCATGACTCCTCTCTCTGAACGGTGTAATGAGGACAACGTAAGAACGGCAAGCGGGAGTGTCAACGGCTTGACAAGCACCGGCGTCGATCTTAAATTCTGCCGCGGAAAAACGCCTCAAAACGGTAAGCCGCTTGCAAATACGTTTTATTCGGTCACCCGAATTTGGGTTGAGAGTTGATATTTCAGCCCATCGATCTCGTAATCGAGCTCGCCAAAAAAAGCCACGTGCCCCTGCTTCGGCAGAGTGACTTCGCCGACAACGATCCCATCGGAGACATCGGCGGTTTGCTGAATCCACTTAGCTGCGCGAAAATCCTTTGATGCTGTTTGCGCAACCCAAAGCCGCGCGCCCAGTGGCTGCGGATTCCCCGCCATGCTTAAGCGCAATTTGCCGTCGCGATCTTCATGCTTCCAGCTTACCTCCGGCATCGGACGCCGGTTTATTTGATACCGGGAAAAAGCCGCTAAGCCGTTAATCAGATCGGCCGTTTGATCCGAATTACCTCGGTCCTGCCGTCTCAAGTCGTGGCCGGCATTGGGAACATAAATCACCCACTTGTTAGCTGGCAGCTCGTTCCAATAAAGGTTGAGCGCGTCAGTAGCCCAATAAAAATCGTTGGTGCCATTGACGATCAACTTGGGCAACGTCAGCCGCTCACGGTATGCCCACGGATCGATCATGCTCAGAAGCCGCTGACCCTCCGCTGATTCGGGGATCGGCACCAAGCCACGGCTGGTGTAGGGTTGCAGGCGGGCGCTGTATGCGCCAAAGGCCTTTAATTGCCGCGGCATTTGCGCCCGCATGTTAAGCGTGTCGATGACTACGGGAGCAATGGCGCCGATTCGCTGATCGACGGCCGCGGCAAGCCAGGTCGTCCAGCCGCGCTTGGATGCTCCGGCGACAATGAACTTGCTCGTCGGCTCGCCCCATTCGCCTTTGCCGAACGCCTGCAAGACATCCATGGCTTTAACGACACTCTTTACCATCGGGAAAAGCAGCGGCCAGTTCTCATCTTTGGTCTTGAGATAACGCACGAACGTCTCGGCGATGAGATCATCCTCGACAAGCTGATCTTCCAACAGCGGCTGATTCGGAATGTGATAAAGAAAGGCTACAGGGGCTTTACTCTTGCGAGCCAGCTCCATGCCGAACGCAATTTGTCCCGGCGTTGCCGAACCACCGGTCACCCATAGCAGCATCATCGCCGCCGGTGCGACGGACTGCGGCCGGTAGACTTGCAACTGATGCTGCCAGTTCTTGCCCTGCCAGGTCTGGGATACAAAATGGAGATCATAGATTTGATCTCCCGCCGGCTCGGGACTAGTTTTGCCGTTCTGCTTCCAAGCATAGGCAGGCTCCGGTTTGCGGATGTAACTTTCCAGATCAGCCCATAACGGAGTCGCCCAGAAGGTCAATCCGGCACAAGCAAACAAACCAACGACAATCATGAATCTATTTCTAAGAAACATTCACCCTACTCCTATGGCCTCGGGTTACCCGGTAATACTAAGCATCTAATCAGGTCTAGGGTTGCAGCTTCGCGCTGATCGCACAAGTCGCGGGGCTATAAATCTAATTTCATTCTTGACTCTTGTTTTGCCTTTGATCTAAGGTTGGCCAGCGCTGACGC
>JAICEJ010000623.1 GCA_025924215.1 Candidatus Binatia bacterium | reverse complement strand
CATGATGGATGATTTTCTCTACGGTGAGCCACAGTCCCACTAATAGGCATGACCGCTGAGATTAAGTCTCCATCGTCCATCTCTTGGCAGAGTCAGAGTCATTGTCACGGTAGACAGCCGCACAGCGGCCGTGGCAATGGCCCTGACTGCCACGTTTGAAAGAATTTCAAGCTTAGAAGTTAGCCTCGGCGATTTACTTGCGAGTTGTTCTTTCAATATCCCCGCTGCCAGTCAATGACATTCTCCAACGGCTGGCCTTCGAGAAAGCGGATCAGGTTCTCGCAAAACAAGTTCACACCGCCGTGTTCCGATACATCGGTTGCCGCGGAAACGTGGGGCGTGATGACGACGCGCTCATCGTCCCACAAGCGCGTATCAGGCGGGCGCTCGAATTCACCCTCATAAACGTCGAGAGCGACGCCGCGAAGCTTGCCTTTGGCCAATGCATCGATCAAAGCATCTTCATCGATTATTTCGCCGCGTGAGATGTTGACTAAAACGGTCCCGGATTTCATCGCCGCAAACGCCGCTCCGTCGATCAGGTGCGTGGTTGATTTCGTCCAAGGACAACAGATGGCGACAAATTCGCTCTCGTGCAGAAGATTGTGCAGAGCGCCGGCGGAGTCCAAACGCGCAAACCCTGGTGGCGGCGTCGCCTCCGGATCGGCAAGGCGGCGCGTGCCGACGACGCGCATCCCAGCCGCTGCGCAGAGCTTTGCCACTTCCCGGCCGATGCCGCCCGCGCCGACAATGCACGCGGTCTTGTCCCGGAGCATAATGGGATTGTAGGTTTGATGCTCGAACCGATGGCGTCGTTGATCCCTGTAGCTCCAATGAAGCCCGCGAGAGAAGTGGAGGAAAGCGGCCAGGACATACTCGGCTATCGGGCGCTTGTTGGTGAGCCCGCGTGAGGTGGTGACGATAACATCGCTTCTCCATAAATCCGTGCCGACGAGATTGCTCGCTCCGGCTGGGAGTTCATGGACCCACTTCAGGAGAGGCGCGCGGCTAAATAAATCTTTCAGTGGCGGCCAGCCCAGAAGGACGATCTGCGCCGAGGCCAAGGTGCGGTTGCGCTGTTCGAGGGTGCTCGCAGGATAGCCTCGATTGCCAAGATAACGATCGATGGTCCACTGCGGCCAGCTGGCGCGAAGCTCTACGTCAAACCATCCTCGGACATCGACGACTTTGATCCGGGGATCCAGCTTGGCGATGCGCTCGACTACCTGATCGGAGACCTGCGGGATGACTAATACTTCAATGCTCTCCATACCGTAATGGCACCGTATCAGAGGAAATGATTACTCGTAAGCAGTTTTGCTTCCAGCCCGAAGAGAATCTCACCACGAAGAACGCGAAGGCCAGGAAGGGGGGCTGGAAATTTTTAACGCCGGAATTGCGCTCTTGGTACTATCGATTGTCGAAAGTCTTCGCAGCATGCGCAAACCCAACGATCTGGATCCTAGAGGCAAAGATTTCCCGCATCAAAGTCGTCAAGAGGCAAAGTTCGAAGTCTGGTCTGCTAACCTTCGTACTCCAATTCCAAATCCAGTCTGGCTGGTTGTTTCAGCGGTGCCCTTGTATCCGGAAATAATCTGAATCGGCAGGCCGAGCGCGACTTTGAGCATCCGGGGAATCTCCCTCGGTCGCGCCCAAGCCGATGCCGCCAATTTTACCGGTGTCTTTGATGCGAACCATACTTCCATGTTGGTGATACCGCTCGCCTTGGTGACCGCGCAGGCGCGAGTGTCCCGCACCGGCGCGCCGATGAACTCGTATTTGAGCGTGTCGAACTCAATGCCTTTTTCCCCGAGAGCCTGGGCGAGAAATAGGCTTCCTTGAAAATGGCCCAGAGTGAGTCCGTCCGGCTTGGCCACTTTGTAGACGTGATTGGCCCCGATGCGGTGGCCGGCGCCAGCCATGTTTTCGACCAGGATGTTCGGATTGCCGGGAATATGCTTGCTCAAATGATGCGCAATCGTACGCGTGTAAGTATCGTAACCGCCGCCAGCCGAGGTGGCAACGACAATGCGCAGGGTCTTTCCTTTGTAGAACGGCTCTTGGGCTGGAGCAGCGACTAAAGAAACCATAACAAGCAAGATGGCGGCGACCGGCACCGGCAAGAATATTTTCTTCACAACGTTCTCTTTATCGGTTGAGCAACGAGACGCTCGATTCTGTGGCTGATGTTGAGCGGCTATTGCCGGCGCTTACAAGCACCGCTGGAGAGTTTGATATAGGACGCCATCGAGTTTTGTGTCAACATCGAATTGTTTTAACTTGTTCATTGAGCTGCGACGGCGCCGACATAGTTTTTTGCGGTCGCTATAACAAAGCATGAGTGTTGGTGCTGGAATGTGGCTGCGATTGCATTTGGACCCACTTTAACGGACACCGCGAACCAGCGACAATGACCAAGGAGGTGGCGCCATTATGAGTGCTCTACTGATTGAGCCGATTCTCGACAGATACGTTGCCTTGGTTGAAAAACGCGACCGGGACTGGAGCTCTAGAGAAGTCGAGGCATTACTGTTGAAGCTGCGTGAAGAAGTTTTGCAGTGCCTTAAGACATGATGCCTGCTAGGACATTCATCAGCATCGCACGAGCGAGTGAAAATGCCGGCTAAGCAATTAAAGCTGAGCGCTCCGGACTATGTGATTTTAATCGTCGAGGATCTGGATCGCGCCCTTGGCTTCTACGTTGATGTTTTGGGGCTTCGGGTCGGACATCGCTCCGGCGATTATGCGCAGCTTGACACAGGCACAACCCGTCTCGCTCTGTATACCCGCAGCGCGATGGCAAAAACCTTGGGCATGGCTTTAGACCCGCCTGTGTCCAATGCTCCTGGATTCGAACTCGGCTTTAAAGTATCGGATGTGGATGCAGGGTTTGCCGAGTTG
>JAICEJ010000622.1 GCA_025924215.1 Candidatus Binatia bacterium | reverse complement strand
GATCACCGAGATGTCCATGTCGCCGTAGAGCACCATAGCCAGACTGCGGGGAATCGGCGTTGCGCTCATCAGCAGCATGTGCGGCTGTCCCGTGAGGGAAATCGCAGTATCGGCACGGCCGGTAATGCGTTGCAGGGCCAGGCGCTGAACCACCCCGAAACGATGCTGTTCGTCGATGACACCAAGGGCCATGCGCGGCACGTGCACGCCTTCTTGAATCAGCGCGTGGGTACCGATGACCAACTGAATACCGCCTTTGGAGATCTCATCGAGGGCAGCGTTGCGTTCTTTGGCCGTCAGCGAACCGGTCACCAGCCTCGCTTCAATTGCAAGTTTCTCTGCGTAGAGTTGGATACTGCGATAATGTTGTTCGGCTAAAAGCTCGGTGGGAGCCATCCACACGGCTTGAAATCCGTTTTCAATGACGCGCAACGAACTGAACCAGGCAATCATAGTCTTGCCGGCGCCGACGTCGCCTTGAACCAAACGCTGCATCATCTGGGCAGATTCCATATTTTCGGTGATCTCGCCTAAGACTCGCTGCTGCGCGCCGGTCAGCTTAAACGGCAAAAGCGCTGCCATTTTTTGCGTCAATTGGCCGCCGCCAACCTTGACAAGAACGCCGCGGCTGCTACGATTTTTTTTCTTCCTGATTGCCAGGCCCAGTTGAAGATAAAACAGTTCATCAAAGATGATCGAGCGATGCGCCGCTGAGGAAAAGCTATTGAGTGCCACCACGCTTGCTTGCGCTGGCGGCCGATGGAGCTGAACCAGCGCTTCGGTTGGATCGATCAACTTTTGTCGCTGCATGATCGACAGCGGCAGATGACTCGACAAATTGTCTCGATAGGCAGTAAGCGCTTCGCTAACCCACTTGCGCATCAACGAAAGCGGGACTGTTGCGGGATGTTCGTACACAGGAAGAATCTTTGGCTCCTTCCAAGAATCGTCGCCTTCGAGTATGTCGAATTCTGGATGGACAAGCTGTCTCAACCCGCCCATCCCCGCTTCTACCCTGCCATGAACGGCCAAACGTTGTCCGGGAATCAAAGCATTTACCAGGTACGAAGGCGCACGATACCAGACAAGCCCCATGGCGCCGCTCGGGTCTCTTAATCGACCGATCAAAACCTGTGAACGCCTGCGCGGGTTGTATTTTTTTTGAATTACCGCCAGCGCGCCAATAAAGGTTTCTTCTTGGCCCACGATGGCTTGGTCTATGCTTTTAACCTGGCGCCGGTCCTCGTACCGAAACGGCAAATGGTACAAAAGATCTTCAACTGTTTGCAGCCCGAAGGCGGCTAACTGCTCGGCCCGCTTAGGACCAATACCTTTGAGATAACGCAGCGGCGTTTGAAGACTGCCGGCGGCGGCTTGCGTCAATAAAGCGCTGCGCGTCGTTGCGGGCGGCGATTTTATAGCGCGTCGGCGCGGCAGGTTCATGAACGCGGTTACGGCAGCGGATGATTGAGGTAATCCTGCAACGCTTGAACTTCGAAGTCGTTGTTGCGCAGATACTCGATAGCCTCTGCGGCAGCCTGGGCGCCGGCCATGGTGGTAAAGTAAGGAATTTGAAAATCCAGCGCGCCACGCCGGAGATCATAGGAATCGGCCTGAGAATTCGCATCAGCCGGCGTATTGATCACCATGGCAATCTTCCCTGTTCTGATCTTATCACCAATATGCGGGCTGCCGTCTTGAACTTTGTTGACGATATCGGCGGCTATGCCGCGCTCTTTGAAAAAAGTCGCGGTGCCCCGCGTTGCGATAATCCGAAATCCGCTGTGCTGCAGTCTCTGCGCAATGGCCGCGGCGATTTTCTTGTCTTCGTCACGCACACTGATAAACACGCGTCCTTTACGCGGCAGCCGCATACCACCGCCTAGTTGCGCTTTGGCAAACGCAACTCCGAAATTGGCATCGATCCCCATCACTTCTCCGGTGGATTTCATCTCCGGCCCGAGCAAAGTATCGACTCCGGGGAACTTGTTAAATGGAAAGACCGCCTCCTTAACCGAAATGTGTTTTGGCACTACCTCGATGGTGACGCCAAGTTCGCGTAGCTTGCGGCCAACCATGATTCGCGCGGCGATTTTCGCCAGAGGCACACCGGTGGCTTTGCTGACGAAAGGAACTGTACGCGAGGCGCGAGGATTGACTTCGAGTACGAAGACATTTGTGCCTTGAACGGCAAACTGAACATTCATCAGGCCGCGGACATTGAGAGCTTTGGCCAGGGCGATGCTATGTTGCCGGATCACGTCTTGGACCTCCTGGCTGACCGATTTGGGCGGCAAACTACACGCGCTGTCGCCGGAGTGCACGCCGGCCCGTTCGATGTGTTCCATGATCCCGCCGATAACGACCTCATCGCCGTCCGATAAAGCATCGACATCGATTTCGATGGCATCATCGAGGAATTTATCCACCAGCACCGGGTGCTCAGGCGATGCCGATACCGCATAGGTCATGTAGCGCTGTAACGCGTCCGCATCATAAACAATCTCCATTGCCCGCCCGCCGAGCACGTACGAGGGCCGAACCAACACCGGATAGCCCAAACCTTCGGCAATGCGAAAGGCTTCTTCATAGGAATGCGCGATGCCATTATTGGGTTGTCTGATACCAAGTCGATTGAGCAGGGCGGAAAAGCGCTCGCGGTCTTCGGCCAGATCGATGCTATCCGGCGATGTGCCGATTATTTTTACCCCGGCACGTTCGAGCAGCAATGCCAATTTAAGCGGCGTTTGCCCGCCGAACTGAACGATCACGCCATCGGGATTTTCCCGATCGACGATATTCAGAACCTCTTCAAGGGTCAGGGGCTCGAAGTAGAGCTTGTCTGAAGTGTCGTAGTCGGTGCTGACAGTCTCCGGGTTGCAATTGACCATAATAGTCTCGT
>JAICEJ010000621.1 GCA_025924215.1 Candidatus Binatia bacterium | reverse complement strand
TGTCATCTAACGATTGCGACCAATAACGTTTAATGACACTCGGAAGCAGCACACTCCAGGGGAGAAACCCAACAACGAGAACCGCCAAAAAAAAATACCATGGTTGTTCTCGATCAAAGCTAGCTGTGGCAAAGCGGCCGAGATGTTCGTCCCACAAATAGTAACGAAGAAAACCGGGGTTACGTGCCTCGGCCAGAAGATACCAGGGACCAACCAGCGCCAGAAACAATAATGCACCAGGAATAAGATAAATCGAGCGCAGAATTGTCCATCGATTGGTGATCAAAAGGTAAACGAAAATAGTTAAGCCGGGAATGATCAAACCCACAAGGCCCTTGATGAGAGTACCGGCCGCCAGCGCTCCATACATCAAGACGCAGTAGATCTTGCGCCGCATTGACTCCTCGGCATGCGTTGCCTCGTAAAACGAATAGAGTGCCAGTGTAATGCACAAGGTTAGGCTCATGTCGAAGATAACGACGCGAGACAAAATGAAAAACTCTACGCCGCTGATCAGAATCAGCCCGCTCCACAGCGCTTCCCATGGGCCCCACCGAATCAGTGCGAACCTATAAACCAGCGCGAAACAGCTCAATGCCGCCAAGACAGAAGCTAGTCTGGCTGCCCATTCATTAACACCGAAGGCTTTGTACGAGATCGCGATCAGCCAGTAAAAGAACATTGGCTTATCGAGAACCGGAAAGAAATCCTCATGCGGCGTTACCCAATCGTTGAGCAGTAAAATTTCCCTTGCTTTCTCCGCGTTTCGACCTTCATCCGGTTCGAACAAGCCGGCCGTTCCAAGCTGCCAAAAGAGAGATATCACGCAGACGGCTAACAACAGCCACACCAACCAGCGATGCGGCAGCTCAACGCTTTCGGAGTCGACGCCGCTAGTGATTAAAGTTTGCGTGGTAACGCTCACAAGAGTTGATCTAAAGGACGTGCTCGACACGGTTTACTCGACAATCACCGAATTGCAAGATACGCAGTCATCGCCGGCGGATCAAACGAGGCGAATTCGCACACTGATCGAACTTCGATATACGCTTAGTCAGCGGGTCATGGATTCAGATTGACAACCCTCGCGGCCTGACGTAGCTTGAACCCCTAATTACGGGGGGTGCCTTATGTTTGGAGCCATTGGAATGCCGGAGCTGTTTATCGTTTCGGTGATCGCCCTCATGGTCGTCGATCCTGCCAAATTTCCTGATTTCGGAAAATCTCTAGGCACAGCGATTCGTAGCTTAAAGAAAGCAATAAACCGCCTCGACAAATTCGCCTTTGCGAGATCCGAGACTCCAACGCCACTCAATCACGCTTCCAGATTGTACTTAGTGCTCCGGAGTCCCGAGCGATGAAGCGGCAGCTAATCAAAGTCGTGCCAATTATACTTCTCTTCGTGCTGATAATTTCAAGCGCCGATCTCCTTCGTGCCCAGCAACCCGTAGCCAGTTTTTACTACGATGACGGAGGACATGTGACCCGTCAAGCGCGCGACACCAACGGTGACGGTAAAATGGATCGTTGGAGTCATTACAATGGACAAGGACAAATAGAACGAATCGAACAGGATGTGAATTTCGACGGCAAGCCGGATATGTTGGTTTATTATGAGAACGGGAAACCCCGACGCCAAGAAGTCGCTAGTAAAAACGACGGACGAATCGACCTATGGTATCTTCTCGATCCAAATGGAAAAGTCGAGCGTAAAGGTCAAGATCCAAACAGAACGGGTAAGCCGACCCTGTGGGTTTACTATCAAGACGGTCAGCCGCTAAGGGCTGAAGAGCAGAACAGTTCTTCCGGCGCAGTCAATCGCTCTGTTTATTTTCGCGATGGTACGATAAATCGTGTCGAGGAGGACACCAATGCCGACGGTAGACCCGATAGCTTCGCTTTTTACGAGAACGGCCAGTTGATCAGGAAAGAGCTGGATCGCAAGCACACCGGCAAAGCAGATCTTTGGGGTTACTATCAAGACAATCGGCTGGTGAAGCAGGAAGAGGACCTTCGCGGTGACGGAACAGTGAGCCGGATTATTTATTTCCAAAACGAAACCGTTGTACGCCGGGAGGAAGATACTATGGGGCGGCAACGGATGGATATCATAGAAGCCTTTGCTCAAGGCAAGTTGATCAAACGTTTAAGGGACACGAAGGGTTCAGGAAAATGGGACGCGGTTTACGTCTTCGAGAATGACCAAATAGTGCGCGAAGAACGAGACACCGATGCAGACGGTATTTTCGATCTGCGAATCTTCTATGCCGATGGACAAATCAAGCGACAGGAAGGTGACACCAACGGAGACCGGCGTGTCGATGTTTGGGTTACCTTTGAAAATGGGGAACGTGTCGAGCAGCTTGAGGATCAGCATTCTCGTGGAACGATCAGCGCGCGCTACACCTTCAAGAATGGACAGGTGATCGAACAAGAGGCGGTCGCGGACGCACAGCCGCCTGCGATGGCGCTTCCCTTCGGAGCGGCCGAAGATGAGCTACGATCAATGACCGCTTCCGCGGGCGTACAGACGAACGAAGCTCGAGCGACGGCGGTAACTGCCGGGCTGCAGTCGGACAACAGAACGAAGTAGAAGAACTAGGCGGTTTAGAATATGAACGGGCGATTTGGATCGATATCGTGCGTGATCTTATTAGCACTGCTAGGGTGTGAACCTGTTGCCGTTCAATACCCACCGGGCTCTGTTCAATCGCCGTATTCCGGGGCTGCCTTAAGCACCACAAACCCCCCTCAATACCCCACGCAGCCACAGGTGACCGGCTCCCAAAGATGGAATCACGCTTGGACTAAGGCAATGGAGGGAGCCTTTGTGGGTCTCAATATCGGCGGTCCATTTGGCGGCGCCGGCGGCTTAGCCCTGGGGCTGCTTACCGGTCTGATCACC
>JAICEJ010000620.1 GCA_025924215.1 Candidatus Binatia bacterium | reverse complement strand
TAATCCAGGAAATTTTTCGTCGTGATCGGCGCCTTGTCCGCATCAAGCTCGATTCGTATGTCTCCCATGCTCGTCGCTACCGTTACCGTCGGATTCTTTTCTGCCATTACCGCCTCCTGCGTTAGATGATTGATTTCTATCACCTTTGGCTTCAGTTCGAAACGGATATCAGCTGGAATTGTCGGCGACGGTGCGATATGGGTACGGAAACTTAATATGTGATCCAAACCCGAAAGGAGCCCCTTATGCCCAGTGACAGAAAGATCGAAGGGATTTTGATGCCGATGCCGGTGGCTTTCAAGAATGACGGCGCCATCGACCACAATGGGACTGACGCCATTATCGATTTCTATCTTGCGTCGGGAGTGCACGGCTTTTTTCCGTTAGGCACTCACGGTCAGGGCATGGTTATGGAGATCGACGAGCGCAAGAAGGTGGCCGAGCAGATCGTTAAGCGAGTTGCCGGAAAAGTCCCCGTCGTCATGCATATCGGCACGGCCAATACCTATTCCTCCATCGAATTGGCCAAGCACGCGGCCGGCCTTGGCGTGGACGCTATCGGAGTTGTACCGCCATACTATTATCCCCACGACGATTACGAAGTGTACGCTCACTACAAGGCGATCGCCAAGTCGGTACCGGGCGTGCCGCTCTTTATCTACGACAACACCGAAACGACGTGGGTCGAGATTACTCCAGCCAAAGCTAACAAAATCATCGAAGCGATTGCGCCCAACCCGCTCGCCGGCATCAAGGTTTCTTTCATCGCCTATGACAAACTGCTGGGTTACGTATACCAACTGCCGAAATCTACCGGAGTTTTTCCAGGCGGTATTTTTTCGCTGTATACGGGTTACTCCGTGGGCGTGCGTGGCGCGATTCATCCGCCGTCAACGCCTTTCCCGGAAGCCTGTGTAAAAATGTACGAAGCCTTGAAATTGGGCGACCTCAAAGGAGCGCAAAAGGAACACGATCTGCTCACCCGGCTCATGCAGGTGGTCGGCAGGTATTTAAAGACTCACGGGCGCGGGGTGTTTTGCGAGTTGATGAAGCTCCGCGGTCTCCAAGTGGAGCGTTTCCCGCGCTGGGAAACGATGCCGTTTACGGAAAAAGACAAGGCCGAACTCAAAGAAGGGTTGAATAACGCTGGTTTCAAACTTTAACGCTGCAGTGCGCAAGCATAGGCCAACATTAGCCAATGGCCTTCAACATCGGAGGAAACTTTCCCGAGAGCCGACTGCTTGCATCGATGAGATCAAACATCGCATGTGCGCGCCCTGGAATGAACAATGTTCGGCGGCGCGTTCATGCGATCTCGAAGCCGGCAAATTGCCCAATCGAAATCATTCGTCTGCTCTGGCGCGAACCATCGGGTAACGCCGTTCGTAAGTGGCGAGAGTTTTGACTCCTATGATTAAATCACCGCTTCGATTGTGAAGAGATGCCAAGGAGATCCCTAGGCGCTACCTCTCGATTTAATTTGCTCTCCTTGATCGAGATAAAGCGAGATAGGCCGCTATTCGTTTGGACTCCTAACTCAAGTCCTGCCGTCGGCGTTCATCCTTGCTACTGCTTCGGTTCGGATAGAGTCGGCACGTAACCTTTTTCCTTCAGCCGTACTGACGCGTAAGAGGTAGAAGGCCCCACCACACCCTCATCGGCGGCATGTCCTTTGGCTCCGGATCGATAACGTATTAACGTTCTGACTCACTTCCTCTTCCAATATCCAAAGGCTATCAAGAGCTTTAAAGGAGCGTTATGAATTCTCTATTGATCATCGCCATCCCCTTAGCGTTAGTGATTCTGGGCATGATACTGAACAGCACTGGGCTTTCTTACGACAACCGGCGAGCTCACCCGAGCAAGATCCGATTAAAAAATTGACCGCGGAAAAGGATGCTTATCGTAAATTTTTCGATCTGCAGAGAAGCCGATCCCTAAAACGGCAGAAACGGATAAGCCAATACAGCTGGCTTGTGATCGCCGGATTCATCGGCGCATTCATTTGGCTGTATACGGATACGGTGAATAAGACCAGCCTTTCGAGCCGAATCGCCGCGCTTCAAACCCTGGGAACAGAAGAAGGCAAACAGATGGTTTTATCGGTGACGTTGAGCGACGGCAATAACATCAAATACCTGGTTAAACTTCCTCAAGCCGACAAATTGGACACTACTCCAAAAAGAAGGTATGACGATCGAGAAAGTGTCGTCGTGGGAGCTAGAGAGATTAGGCACCGCTCTAAGCGTCGGCAATAGTCCTTTGCCGGTAGGCATGGCATTGAAAATTCCCACTAACGAAGTCAGACAAGCAGATTGAATAGGTTCAACGAGCTCGAGGCGCCCGAACGGCGCCTTGAGTTCATCTTCCGTAGAGAATCGTCGAAGGACCTGAGAGCATCAGTCCTAACAGGTGCTATTCATCTGGCCGCTCCGATCCGTCCGGGAGCTCTGGCACAGATTCGAAACGGCAACCTTCCGGTGAGACATACCTTCGCGAGTATTTACCGACGATATAGAAGTGATCAAGGCGTTTGGTTCTTGTCGATCCATTCCTGTGCTTTTTGCGCCGCGTAACGGTCGGCCTCATTCTTAGTCGGCAATGTGTGACTGAATTGATACTGATGTGACGGGAAATCGTTTGCTTCGGTTACCTGCCGGGTAATTGTGTATTGTGGAACCCAGCTGCCATGTTTTTCGCGCTGGAATGATTCACAACCGATGAGATAGTTTTTGTATAGAAGATTATTGTTCACGGTAACCTCCGATGAAGACGCTCGCAATTACGCGCGCCGCGTTTAAAAGATTTTAGCGATCGACAATTTCTGACTGATGCTTCTCAAGCCACTCCAGCATCGGCCGCAAGCTACCTGTCGCCAGCCCGATGCTCGGTAGGATGCGACATCGC
>JAICEJ010000619.1 GCA_025924215.1 Candidatus Binatia bacterium | reverse complement strand
TCGCCTCCGTACTGATGCAAATCGTCTTGCTTCGCCATGGGGCGACAGATTGGAATCTTCAAGGCCGCTGCCAAGGTTCGAGTGATCGCCGGCTCACCGAAGTGGGCCTGCGTCAGGCCGAGCAGATTTCAACTCAGCTCAGCAACGAAACAATTCATGCTGTTTATTCGAGCAGCCTTGAGCGGGCGCGCCAAACCGCGCAGCTGGTGAGCCGGCCGCACAATCTTCCGGTCATGATCGAGGATGACGTACGTGAGCTCGACCATGGCGAATTGGAGGGACTGACTTTTAACGAGATCAAGGAGAAGTATTCCGAATTCCTAACGGGCTGGAGAACCGCACCCGCGAAACTCCAGGTACCCGGCGGAGAAAGGCTCGCCGATGTTGCCGAGAGAGCCTGGGACGCTTTGACACGCATAGCGCGGCGTCATCAAACAGATCATAATGTAGTCGTGGTAAGCCATAACTTTCCGATTCTTGGAGTCGTTTGCCGGGTGACTGGAACCGATCTAAACAATTATCGGTCATTTCATCTTGATCCCTGCGGGATAACGCGGATCACTCAGCACCGAAATAGTTTATGGGAAGTCACTCACGTTAATAGCAAGCCCTACAGTTTGCTGCGACCATAGACATGTTCAAGAGCCGTGTCTTTGTTTTTACGTAGAACCCGCGTTGGTGTTCCTCTGTTTACCTGGAGCGAACGAGAAGGCCAGGAATAACAAGGCGAGCAGTAAATAACTGGCTGCAAAATCAGGAGCTTCAAGCAAGCCGAAACGTGCGGCTACGCCGGCGGGCGTCAATTCGTAGGCGTGGATAAGGCCGATCGCGGAGAAGGCCGCTGCAGCTAAGGACCAGCCAGCCGCTTTTTTAAATTGTCTTTCGATCAAGGCAACACCAATGGCCGCAAGAATCATCGAGGTAAAAATAAACCCTTGCTGAAGCGAGATCATGCCATGCATCGCGGGATTTTGGCCAAAAGGCGCAAGTCCGACTGAATGCAACGATTTGCCCGCGACGCGCACACCGGTCTCGACCATTAACAGCCCCCATGCGGCCAATGCCGGCACAATTCCCAGCGCCACTGCCGGTGCATGTTCCTTGGGCGTTTCCTGAAAAGATTGGGCGACAATGATAACGCCGATATAGAGAAGAATACCGATGCCGGACTCCAGCGGAATTAACGCAAGCACGGCTTGAATCGTTCCGGTGAGGCAGATCAAGGCGATGAAAAGACCGTTCAAAACCGAGTACCCGGAGCGCGCGCCGAGCCGCTTCCAGCCTGGATGGCCGATGTAAATTGTGGTCGGGAAAACGCTGCCGAGCAAAGCCGCCACCACGGAGCCCACGCCGTTGGCCAGCAGCGACGGAAAGGCTCGGTAGCGATCTCCGGCGGCTTCCGCGCTTTCGATATTCTGCAGTGATCCAACAACGTTGAAAATTCCCATTGGAATGATCACTGAAAGATAATTCAAAAATGCCGGATGGCGCAGCGCCTCGAGTAAGGAACCGCCGGTGAAATCGGGCCGTGCAAAAGCGAAATCGATGCTGGGCGGCGGACCTTTTACAGCTCCCAGCCACCATCCCAAAAGTGTTCCCACGGCGACAGCCACCATTCCGCCAGGCAGCCCGAGCGGAAATTTTTGCTGTGAGAAATAGGCGATAAAAATCAGTGCCAATGGAATCAGCGCCACCAAAGGCTGCGCGAAGATCCGGAAAGTAAAATCCATCGAAATGAAAGTGATCGCGATGCCGGCCAAAGCTGAAAGTAACGCCGCCCGGGGTGTTACGCTACGGACGCGATCGGCGACAAAGGCTCCCGCGATTTCGATGACGCCATTAAGAAAACAAGCGACCAGACCGACTTTCCATGCCCAAACTGGATCCTGCGTCTCCTGATAGATCGGCATCATGATGAAGAAAATAAACGCGAACAGGCTGACCGTATTGATACCGTAAGGCAGCGCGGTGACGTCGTCCCGACCGATTTCGCGCGCCAACCGCCGCGCCTGCCATGCGTAAAACAGGTTGCCAACCAATATGGAAAACGCGGCGCCGGGTAGAATTTTGCCGAATATATATTCGTCGGGAAGGTGGATCAGCTCGCGGCACAGGCTGACAATCAGGATTAGCTGAATCAGATTATCGATCATCAATCCGAAAAAACCGTCGAGATCTTTACGGACAAACCATGCTGGATTAAATGGATGTTGAGGCATATGTTTGAATGGGTTTAAAGGATTGGCAGAATCTAGCCGTCACTATATTCCCTGTCAAACGTTTACTGGCCGGTCCACTCCACCTTGAAAGATCGGGCCGCGGTGGATAAGACTAAAGCAACCTATGGCGCAATTGTTCTACCAAGATCTGGGCCGGTTGGACTTCCTCGCAGCGCTGTCACGGCAAGAACAACTCATCGAGCTCAAACAACGGCAAGCGGTTGCCGATATTCTTCTCTTCGTCGAACATCCGCATGTCTATACGATCGGCCGCAGCGGTGACCTCAATAATGTTCTCGCCGCGCAAGACGTGCCGTTGCATCGCGCTAGTCGCGGCGGCGATGTCACCTATCACGGACCTGGTCAACTGGTGGTATATCCGATTATCGGTTTGCGCTCGAAATTGCGTAAAGATGTGCATCGCTATGTCAAAAACCTCGAGATGACGGCGATCGAAACGCTCAAAAACTTCGGCCTCGAAGCCAGGCGCCGACCGCCATATACCGGCATCTGGATCGATAACCGAAAAATTGCCGCCATGGGTATCGCCGTGCGCCGGGGCATTACCTTTCACGGTTTAGCGCTGAACGTGAATACGGATCTTTCCTATTTTGACCGAATTATTCCCTGCGGCCTGAGCTGGGCCGATGTAACGTCTATGGCCAAGGAACTGGGCAAAGATCCAAGC
>JAICEJ010000618.1 GCA_025924215.1 Candidatus Binatia bacterium | reverse complement strand
GGCCGGAGATCCGGCGGCTTCTGATTATCTCAGCCTCTTCGATCTTAACATTAAGCGGCTCTCGAGCGCCGCTGCCACGGCGCGCTAACAGTTTTATTTCATCATGAGAAGATGATTTCGGCCATCGAGTTTCTTTGGCTGCCGTTTTTAGCCTGCTTGGTTCTTACGGGTATCCACGTCTACCTGGGCCTGCACGTCTTGGCCCGAGGCATCATCTTCGTTGATCTGGCCCTTGCCCAGGTAGCCGCTCTGGGAATCACAGTCGCGCTTCTCGCCGGCCATCCAATCCAGAGCGAAGCAGCGTACTGGTATGCCCTCGCGTTCACATTGGCCGGGAGTCTCCTCTTTGCGTTGAGCGGAACTCATCGAGCGCCTATCCCTCAGGAAGCCATCATCGGGATCGTGTATGCCGTATCTGCAGCCATCGCCATCCTAATCATTGATCGAGCACCACAGGGCAGCGAGCATATCAAACAGCTGCTCGTCGGAAACCTACTTACGGTCACCTTGAGAGAAGTCGGTACTCTGGCGCTCTTGTATGTGATCATCGGAGCACTCCACTGGACGATCCGTCGGCCGCTGCTGGAGATTTCACTTGATCCTGCCGTAGCCGCAAGCAAAGGGTATTGGGTTCGTTGGTGGGACTTTGTCTTCTACGGTTCTTTCGGTCTCGTCGTTACGAGTTCTGTGCAAATCGCTGGGGTCCTGCTGGTTTTTTCGTACCTGATTGTCCCCGCGGCTATCGCAGCGCTTCTTGCCCGATCGGTAATTGCAAGATTAGCTCTCGGCTGGGGGATTGGCTTTGTCGTTAGCATTCTCGGCCTTGTCGCCTCCGCCACCATGGATCTTCCGACTGGGGCGACCGTGGTGGCAACTTTTGGTGTATCGTTGGCAGCCGTCGCCGCCGGCCTCGGTCTACAAATTTTTATTCAAGCGACTAGAGCTAAAGGGCTAGTCGCGCTCACCGGTGCAGGCATTGCTACTTTCGCCGTGCTCGCGTTGGCTGGCCTCTTGCTCCTTCTCTTTCCGCAGATGGATCACCACTGGCTCAACTGGCTGGAGAAGTCAGCGCCCAGCGTCCAACTCGCCTTTCTCACTTCCGATGAGCGTGAAACCTATCGGGATAGCCGAGAAGCAGTTCAGCGCGGGCTCGATGAGATCCGACGGCTGCGGGCGATGCAGCAACAGGTCCAGTGGGGAACGCGCGAGATGTCTGAAGAGATGCAGGAGCGCGTTAGGCAGTATCTTGCCAGCCGGAGCGAAATCACCGCCGGTGACCAGCTAGCGCTCAAGCATCTTCAAAGCCAGGCAAGACAACGCCAACGCTTTTGGTTGGGCATCCCGTTCCTTTTGATCGGAGTAGGAGGCGCTCTCACCCTGGCTCGCGCGGGCAATTGGCTGCGACTACCAATTGGTATCTAACGCAACAACTCTGAAAAAGTTTTTTGAAAGAAAAGGCACCACCCGTTGGATGACGAATAATGGGGCTTTTAGATCCGTCCCCTTTACCATCCTCAGAAGTGCAATGAGAACCAACCTGCTGAAGATATGAATTCTCAGATGCCGACGGGTTGGGAAACCGAGCCAGAACGGCTCAGAAATTAGTCGAAAACCAGAGTTCGGTGTCAAACTCTTGTTGTAAACGGCGCGTGGTTACCGGGACGGCCGGGCCGGCAGCGGCGCCGGGCCGGAAAGCCGCTTGAAGAGATCGATGGTCTCGGCTTCCCGGGGCAACTCGCGCAGCTGTGTTTCGAACTCCTCCCAGGTTACCGTCATGGCGGGCTCCGAAGTGAGTTTCTCGTAGGCTTTGCTGTACTCCGGATCGGCAAAGGCTCTGCGCATCGCTTCACGCAATATTTTAACGTGCTCCGCCGGCGTGCCCGGCGGCAACACAAAAGGCTGACCGGTATCGCGCGCTCCGCGAAAAAGCTGGATAAGGCGGCGGTCTTGGTTTGAGCGAGCGAAACCCTCGATCTCGGGAAGTTTGGCAAGCCTGCGATCGGCATGTTTGAAGCCCTTGGGGATATCCATGGTGGCGTGAACATGCACCAGATCTTTATCTAACCAATGAGCATTGCGCGTCAGCAAACTGTCCAGGATGCTCACCCGGGCATCGATTTCATTCCGTTCCAAACCAAAGTCGATCTCCCGCGGTGTGTAGCCCGTGACCAAACGCGGCTCTTTCATGTCCAGCATGTAGGCGAACAGCCGGGCCATGGTGTAGAGGCTGTGGCCGACAGACGGCGCGCCGATGCGCACACCGCGGGCCGCGCTCAAAGTTTCCCGGCTGTTGAAGCCCGCGGCCTTGCGCGTAACAAATGCATAGGGCGCATAGCGGGCATGGGAGCCGAGATAAATGAACTTGTCGAGATCATAAAGCACGTCTTGTTCGCCGAAAATCGTGCCCTGCACCATGCCGGTGATCATGGCGCCGACAGTCAAACCATCAGGCCGAACCGATTTGTACATGTGATTGGCCGCCTTACGTCCGCCCGCGCCGGGCATGTACTGCATAACGATGTTAGGGTGGCCGGGAATATGTTTTTTTAAGACCGGAATCACTGCGCGCGTGCGCAGATCGCCGGCACCGCCCGCGTCAGTGCCGCTCACAAGAAGAAGATTCTTTCCTTCATAGAATGGCGTCTGGGCCAATGCCATCGGGGCCAAGACGATCCGCCACGCGAGCAGAAGAAAGACGGTAAACACGATGGTTTGCAGTCCGTGTTTGTTTTTCATTAGGCGTTCAGCTCCCACCAGTTCCTATCCGGGTCGCTGAAGATAAAACTGGTTTTGCCGTCAATGGCGTCGAGCTTGCCGAGTTCGGTAATGCCGGCGGCCGCGCCGTTGTCGGCGAGCGGCTTGTTCCAATGGCCGGCGGTGTGAGCGCGGCCATGCTGCGCGCCGACGCGGAAGCCGTAG